>NZ_JBIUSS010000030.1:0-115326 GCF_044741445.1 Kitasatospora sp. NPDC088160
TCACAGCACACGACTACCGGGACCAACCCTCCAACGGCAGGCGAACGCTACTGCTTCACCCATCCGAGCGACATCACGAATTCAACTTCAGTAGCCGAGCTCACGACCGGACGTGAGCTGGTTGTTTCCACCATCAGCCAGGCACCCAAACCGTCAAGGATGACCTTCCAGGTCAGTGTGCGTGATGGTGCAGCTGAGACCTCCGTCGACCGACAGGGGCACGGCTTCCAACGAGCCTTGATCATTGCTGCCCTCAAGCTGCTTGCCAAGCGGAAGAGCCCTAACAGCGGGGCGAAGACACTCTGTCTGGCAATCGAGGAGCCCGAGCTATTTCAGCACCCTCCACAGGCCCGGACGTTCGCTGAGGTTTTGCGAAAGCTCGTGACCGCATCAACGGGAGGTCGGACACAGGTGATGTACGCAACCCACAGCCCTGTCTTTATTGATCCGCGAAACTACCACCAGATCCGTCGTCTCAGCCGCGACGGTGGCACAGGACACCCTGTCACGCGGGTATGCCAAGTGTCCGAGGGCGACCTACGCGAGGCGCTGGCCGGTATCGTCAAAGAGAATACGATCAAGAGGAATGCAGGCACTTGGTGCTCAAGTGCGCTCGCCGAGGGATTCTTCGGGCACGCTGCAATTCTTGTCGAGGGACCTACCGATGAGGGCGTTCTCCTCGGCTGCGCAGAGCGGCTGGGGATCAATCTCGGAGCCCAAGGCATCACGATCGTAGTCGCTGGCAGTAAAAGCAATATCCCGCTCAGTCACGCCATCCTTACCGCGCTCGGTGTCCCCTGCTACGTCGTTTTCGACGGAGATGCCGGGATGTTGGAGGAGAAGACCCAGTCGGTGGACCATCTACCCCCGGACAAGCGTGCAGAGAAGGTCGCAGATTTCCAGAACCAGGCCCGCTCCAACGCGATCAAGAATCGTGAACTCCTCCGATACCTTGGGGGAGCATCTGCTTCAGATCCACCCACGACGGTTGACGTCACGTATGCGGTGTTCTCCGACAGACTGGAGACATACCTCGCCAATGAGTGGCCTAGCTGGGGGGAGCGGCGGCGGGAGCTGATCAACGCCGGCGACGGGTTTGAGCAGAAGGACGCAGCCACCTACCGCGAGGCCGCTTTGACCGCCGACTCGGCGCCGCCGTTCCACCTCGCGGGCATACTCGAGTCCGCGCAGCTGATGATCCGGTAAATTGCCTGATCAATTCTGTCTTGATGTCATTCCTTGGATGCTGCCTGCGTGTGGCATTGGTGAGTCTCGTTCAGGGTTCACCGTGTGAGGGCATATCGGTTCCGGCTATATCTCAACTAGACAAGAGGATTTCCATGCACCTTATCCCTGTTCAATCATCAAACCTCGCGGCCGTGGGCTACGAGCCCAGTGAAGGCGTGCTTGAGGTCCACTTCAAAAATGGCACCGCGTACCAGTACCTCGATGTTCCGGCGCTGGTGCACCAAGGGCTCATGCTGGCTTCCAGCAAGGGTGGTTACCTTGATCGCTTTGTAAAGAAGGCCGGATACCGGTACGAGAGGGTGCGCTAGTTGGCGAATGGCAAGCACCTTGGACGATTTGGGTGAATGCCTGGCTTTAGTTGAGTGGTCCGGCTGAGTTTCAATTTCATTCCCAACTTCCGCCTCGTGGCGGTCTCCGCTATAGCAGACAAGGCTAGATAATCCGAAGCGGTGATGTTTCAACGCTGGATTTTTGCAGCCCTCTGCGAGTCGACTCATTTCGTGTCGGCTTTATGGGATTCTTGTGTAAAGTGCGGGGTCGCCTTCGCCGACATGCGTAAACCAGTAAATCCGTGCTGTTGGCGGCTATTCCAGCCAGTCCATGATCCCGCGAGTTAGGGTGAATGCAGAACTTGCCGAGGAGAGCAACTCGCGAATCCGCATCAAGAGTCGATCAACCCGTGCTTGGTCGTGACTGCCGGCTGCCTCGACGAGGTCCTCGGCGTAGCTCCTGGCGACATGGCTTTCGGCGCCAGTGGAGCTTTCCGAGTCCGACCGCAGGGCATCGGCGATGCGGCGATATTCGGCGTGCTGTGCATCCGCCGTATTTGAGCCGCCTGCTTGTGCTGTGGCTCCAGAGCTGTCGATGTTGAATCCTCCGACAAACCCGCCGTGGCTGGCCGAAATATTGAACTGTCTGGATGGTTCGCGCATTACATGGCTCCCGTATACGTCCAGCCCTCGCTCTGTAGGTGCATAGAACTTCGAGAAGACTGGATGCTGCCTCACTAGGGATGGGCAAATCGGGTGAAAGATATTTCGAATGTCTCGCCTGTTCCATCCTCGATTCTTCAGGTATCGCCCCATATGGACCCACCCATCAGGTCCATTTGAAGAGCTGCAAATTACCTCGAATGTCTCACGTGTTAGATGAGGGATGTCTTGTGGGTGTACTGAGAGTTCGGGTAGTCCGCGTTCCTCCTCAGCCGCAGCCCATTCTTGGATGAACTGCCGGAGGGTGGCGAGACCGACTACTGAGATGATCGCTACCAGCAGCGCGCCTAGTAACCCCCACAAGATCAATCTCCCTTCATGGCCGACAGGGTAATCAATGTATCACTTGGAGTAATTGCTAATTTGTTCGCATTGCTCGAGGCGGATTGCAGTGGGTCGATGAGTGTCGTCACCGCATGCAGTCGCCGAACTGCGGAAGGTTGCCTGACCTGCGACAGGGCGGGTTGGGTGGCCTTTAGGCCTGCTGGGGGCCGTAAGCGCACCAACTCCGGCCAATGCGACACCGGCGCAGCGCTCGCCCTCCCCGGGGGTGGAAGCCTTCCTGATGTGGCGAGGTTGGCCTATCGGCGCCTGGGAGCCGTGAGGCCCGTCGCCTATGGAACTGTGTCGCAGATAGGCGCTAGAGGGTGAGATTATCGTGCTCAACTGCTCTTCTGACAAGCCCTTCTGAGGTTGTGTCACCCCTGCTGCTAGCGTCTCCGGTCAGCGACAGCAGCAGGCTCCAACTCCCCACCTCGTCCTGGGCGATGGGCGGCAACGCCGGCGGGTTACGCCGGTACGTCTTGAGGGTGCGACCCGAGTGGGCTGATGCCGCCTCGGACACACCGGGTCCACGCCCGGGCGAGCCGAGGGGGAGAGCGGGGAACAGCGGGACCGATCTCCTCGGATGACCAGAGCGTCCGGGTCACAGCCCGGACAGGGAAACGGAGATTGGAGACCACTGATGGAACCGCCGATCACAGCGGGCGAGACGGTACTTCCCCGCCCGGTTGAGGTGTTGCCGACGCCTGCGCTGGCGTCCGCGACGCGGAAGTTTGCCGACAAGCTCATCGAGCGCTTCAATATGCAGGATCCTGCGGCCTTCGCTCTTGCGCAGGCCGCAGTCGATCCTTCGGCGGCTCGCCAGGCAGCGGAATCTCCTGAGCGCTTGCCGGTGCCGGGTGGGGTCATCCTGGCTATTCGCACTGAGGTGTGGGCGCGCAACATCGTCCCGGATCCGCGGAACCCCCGGACGGGGCCGTCGCGGCGGCATCCAGTGTCGGCCCTGGTCGGCAAGGGCGAGGGCACGCGTTTCCGCCCACTGGCGGAGTCGATCTCTGCGCCGGGCAGTCGGCCTGAGCTCTTCCAGAAGCTCGCGAACCAGGAACACCTCGCGTGGGCGGCGCAGCAGGCCAAGGAGTACGTCCTCGATCGGAACGACTGGCGAGATTCCATCCGTAACCAGGGTGTGATGACCGAAGTATGGCTCGCTGCCACGACGTTCCAGCATGAGGATGGTACGCCTGATGTGACCGTGCCGGTCACCGCTGAAGGGTCGAGCCGCGTGACGTCCGTCCATGACCTGCTCGGCCTCAGGTCTGCCGACGTCCCATACATCCGGGACGCGACGAAGCTGCGCTCCCACATTCGTAAGCTCAACGACGAGATCTCCGCAGCTGAGGATCCGGGGCAGGTCGACCCCGAGGCGGCGATCAGGGCACGCTGTCAGAAGCTGCCAGCTCTGCTCCTGGTCGGCTTCGAGCCGAATAACGGGACCACGGCCGACTTCGGCGTCGCCGTGAAGTCGCTGGTGGCCCTGCGGCATGTGGACTACCCCAAGCCGTGGGGGGAGGCTGCGGAGAACGAGGCGCTCGCCGATGCTGTGGTGGACGAGATTGAGCGACAGGGACTGATCACTCCGGCCAAGGCCGAATGGCTCCGAGGAGCCCTGACGCCCGACCAGGCGAAGGCCGCAGGCTTCAGCGCCGACGCGGCCGTGCGGGCGGCCGCGATCGTGCGGCTGTTCGCCGAGCGTGATCAACGCGTCCACTCGGCTGTCCGGGTTGCCATCACCAGTCAGAGCACGCGCAAGAACATCACGACGAAGCTGCTGCTTGATGTCGCGTCTTCACTGGTCATGCGCTCGGTTGCCGAAGAGGATGACCGTAAGCGGGAGCGCATGCGGAAGTACCTGAAGTCGGCGTTCTCCGGCGAATTGGCAAGGGACTGGGACGCCACCTTCCGGGAGACAGGCGAGCTACGCGCAGCTGCCCTCGTGGAGGTGCAGAAGGGGGAGCCCGGTGTGGCCAGCCGGGAACTTGCGGCGCGGAGCGCCTATCCGCTTGTGGTCAATGGGCAGCTCGTCGGGGACCGTGGCACCCGCAGCAACGATCAGCCCGACCGCCGCCACCCCGGCGAGGTCATCGACCGGATGCGCAGCAGTGCTCACGGCGTTCACCAGCTGACGCAGACCCTGTACGACTTCTCTGCGGGGCGTAAGACCCGCAAGGTTGATGATCTTGGACAGGTTGTCCGGAACGCCGATGGTCGGGACATCCTCGTTTCCGATTCGGATCTGCGGCGCACGTTTCCGCCCGCTGGCGCGGGGCCGTCGCTCGCTCCTGCCCCCGAGAACCCGGCGGAGCTTCTCGGGAATGCATTGAACGGCCTGGCAACGGCGGTTCAAGCACTGGCCACCGCCGTCAAGAAGGTCGAGGCAGTCCAGTCCGATGACGGAACCCGGGTGATCGACTCGCTGGGCGCTGACAAGGGAGATTGCGAGGCGTGGCGGAATATTCTGCAGGACGTCCTATTCAAACTTCCGGTCTGGCAACAGCGGAGCATTCAGAGGCGCGGTACGAATGCCGATGACTCCAGCGATCCGGTTGACGACTTTGAGGACGATGAACTCGAGGACGACTCCGACGATGGGGTGTCCAACGAGGAAGCGTTGACTGACGTCGACGACTAGCGGTCGTGTGGTACCGCTCGGATCACGCGGGCGGTACCACCCCGCGTAGATGCGACACGGATGATCTGTTCAGCACACCTTCTCATTGGGATAGGGCGGCAACGCCGACTCTGCGGGCTACCAGCTCCACGGTCGGTACGTCTTGGTGCTGGCCGTTGCTCCGATGCCGCTTGCAGCCACGCCGGACACAGCCCGGAAGGCATCAAGTGGGTGCGCTGGGCGATTTCCTGCTCACCCTCGTCAATTTCTCGTGGTCGGATTCGACCGCGGGCTTAGTGCTTGGGTGAGGCACCACCTTGCAATTCCTTCATGGCCGTGAGTGGGATCTTCTGGCCCTGATCCAGTCGCGTAACACGTCCGACTTTTCCCAGGCCGCGTGCAGGGACTCGGATGTCGACATCTACCATCCGTCGGACGAGCAGGTGCCCGATGCCGGCGTTCTGGATGAATGTTCCCGCTGCATCGTTCGTATGGATTGTCTTGCGCTTGCGCTGCGCACGGAGGACTCGGAAGCGCGGTCCGGCTGGTACGGCGGATTCGGCCCGGAAGACCGGGACACAATTGCCGGGTTGCTGACAGCGCCTGGCGGCGGCCGGGCGCCATCGGAACTTGCCCTTACGGCCAGGCGCCTGGTTAATGACGGCTGGCGCATCAACGACGTTGCGGAACTGCTCGGCTACTCGCGCCGAACCGTACAACGGTATCTGCGCTCGGTCACCTGAATGGGACCTGCATCCGAGGACGCCATCACATGCCAACCAAGAATTGCCCCTGGCCAAGGTCTTGGGCTCAACCTGTGTGGCGGTGCATCGGTGTTGGTCGCGCCGGGAGGTTACCCAGTCCGCAGACGGTCCGCAGGACGCTCGATTGCGACCGTCGCAAGCCATCGGCGGCCAACCGCGAAGTGCCTGGTCAGCAGCACGTGCGATGCCCCGCCGCAGGTCAGGTTTGGCCGTCAATCGTTCCGCTTCAACGTGTAGCCGTCTGCTTGCCGCGAGTTGACCGGTTGGTCGAATGTGCGGACCGGAAGGGGCCGGGCTCTGTCGAGCCCGGCCCCTTCCGTGTCACCGTGCGGCTGCGCAGCAGGTAGGCGGTCTCCTTGAGGGGCTGGTGGTCCTCCAGTGAGACTGTGACCACCGGTTCGTGTCCGGCGCGAGTGATCACGATCTCCTCGCGGTCGTCCGTGACCGCGTTCAGTACCTCGGCGTAGTGCGCGCGGGAGTCCGAGTAGGTCGTCGTCTTCATGGCTCGACTCCTACGTCTGACTCGTGCGGTGACAAGGGTGACCGGGTCGCCGCCCCGGTCAGGGGCGGACGGTGACGGTCAGGGTGCCGTCCGGTGCGGTGGTCACGGTGACGTCGTCGAGGGTGTCGGCGTGGGCGTCCGGCCGGTGGGCGGCGGCGCGGGGGCCGATGCCGACGACGCGGATGCCGGCGGCGCGGGCGGCCGTGATGCCGGCGTCGGAGTCCTCGAAGGCGAGGCAGTCGGCGGGGGCGAAGCCGAGGGCGGCGGCGCCCTTGAGGAAGCCCTCCGGGTCGGGCTTGCTGGCGCCGACGGACTCGGCGGTCACCAGGACGGGCGGCATCGGCAGGCCGGCGGCGCCCATCCGGACCCGGGCGAGCGGTTCGTCGGCGGAGGTGACCAGGGCGTGCGGCAGGCCGTCCAGGGCGGCGAGGAAGGCGCCGGCGCCGGGGATCGGGACGACGCCGTCGGTGTCGGCGCGCTCGGCGGCGAGCATCCGCCGGTTGTCGGCGAGGTTGAGTTCCACCGGGCGGTCGGGCAGCAGTTCGGCCATCGTCGCGTGGCCCTGGCGGCCGTGGGCGACGGCCAGCACGGCGACGGGGTCGAGTCCGTGCTGCTCGGCCCAGCGGTGCCAGCAGCGCTCCACCACGGCGTCGGAGTTGACCAGGGTGCCGTCCATGTCCAGGAGGAGGGCGCGAGCGGTCAGCTGGAGGGGTGTGGCGGGCATGGGGCTGCTCCTCGGGCAAGGAAGGACGAGCTCTTTGTTCCCTGATGATACAAAAGATCAGCCGAGCAGGTGGGCGTTGACCGCGCGGGCCGCCTCGGCGAGCTCCGGCAGCTCCACCACCTCGACCCCGGCCGCCGCCAGCAGGGCCGTGCCCTGGCAGTCGGTGACGAACAGGTCCGGCTCGCGCCAGGCCACCACCACCCGCGGCACGCCCGCCGCGATCAGCAGCCGGGCGCACGGCGCCGGCCGCGAGGCGCGCTGTCCGCACGGTTCGAGCGAGCTGTAGACGGTCGCCCCGCGCAGCCGCGGGTCGCCGGTCGGCAGCTTGCCGAGGGCCGCCTCCTCGGCGTGGTCGTGCGCGTCGCCCTCCCGGCTGTAGCCCTCCGCCAGCACCTCGCCGTCGGCGCCGACGATCACCGCGCCGACCGAGAAGGCCGTCGCGGACGGCGGGCAGCGGCGGGAGAGTTCGACGGCCCGGCGCAGGTGGTCGAGGTCGGCGGTCACGGGACGGGCTCCGGTCACGGGGCGGGCTCCTTCGGGGCGTACCTGAGCAGGACGACGTCGTCCACCGTACGTGCCTCCAGCAGGCGCATCCGCCGGGCCGGGCCGCCCGGGAACGCGGCCGGGCGGACGAACCGCGGCGCCTCGGCCTGGCCGACCAGTAGCGGGGCGACCGCCAGCTGGAGCTCGTCCGCCAGGCCCTGGGCCAGGAACTGGGTGTGCACGCCGCCGCCGCCCTCGACCATCAGCCGGCGCACCCCGCGCGCGCCCAGGTCGTCCAGCACCGCGCCGAGGTCCACCGCGCCGCCGAGCGCGACCACCTCGGCCAGCCCGTCCAGGCGGGGCCGCAGCACGGTCGCGCCGGCGTCCGTGGTGTAGGCGAGCCGGGCGCCGCCGGTGTGCCAGAAGCGCAGGTCGGCGTCGAGCGCGCCGCTCGCGCTGAGCGTCACCTTCAGCGGGTACTCGGCGCGGCCGTCCGCGAGCCGGGCGGCCCGGCGTGCGGGGTCGTTGACCAGCAGGCGCGGATTGTCGGCGCGCAGCGTGTTGCCGCCGACCAGGACGGCGTCGGCGGCCGCGCGTTCGGCGTCGACCCGGTCGAAGTCGGCCCGGTTGGAGAGCAGCAGGCGGTCGGGGGAGGCGTCGTCGAGGTGGCCGTCGAGGGACATCGCGGCGCTCAGCAGGACGAAGGGGCGCTGGCCGGGCATGGGCGGGGGGACCGTTCTCTCGGGTGCGCCCCACGGTACGGCCGCCGGGGGTGGCGCGGTCGCGGGGTGATCGACAGGTGAGACGAATCTTCTCGGAATGCGGAACGTCCACTAGCGTCGAAGGCGTCGCGGAAACCGACCACTCCCCAGGGGGACACCATGACCGGACAGCAGCCCGCCACCGTCTACACCCACGGCTACCAGGAGGCCGTGCTGCGCTCGCACCGCTCCCGGACGGCGGCCGACTCGGCCGCCTACCTGCTGCCCGAACTGCGCCCCGGGCAGGCGCTGCTGGACATCGGCTGCGGGCCCGGCACGATCACCGCCGACCTGGCCGAGCTGGTCGGCCCGGGCGGTCGCGTGGTGGCAGTGGACACCTCCGCCGAGGTGCTGGAGCAGGCCGCCGCGTACGTGGCCGGCCGGGGCCTGTCCAACGTCGTGTTCGAGGTCGCCGATGTCCACGAACTGCCCTATCGAGAGGGCGAGTTCGACGTGGTGCACGCTCACCAGGTGTTGCAGCACGTGGCCGACCCGGTGGCCGCGCTGCGCGAGATGCGCCGGGTCGCGGCGCCGGGCGGTGTGGTCGCGGCCCGGGACGTCGACTACGCGTCGATGACCTGGTTCCCCGAGGCGCCCGCGCTGGACCGCTGGCTGGAGCTGTACGAGCGGATCGCCCGCGCCAACGGCGGTGAGCCGGACGCCGGGCGGCGGCTGCTGTCCTGGGCGCGGGCGGCGGGCTTCACCGACATCGCCGCGACCGCCACCACCTGGACGTACGCGACGCCCGAGCAGCGCGCCTGGTGGGGCGGGATGTGGGCGGACCGGGTGACCGGCTCCGCCATCGGCCGGACGGCGGTGGAGCGGGGCTTCGCGGACCAGGCCGAACTGGCGCGCATCGCGGCCGGCTGGCAGGAGTGGAGCGCCGCCGGGGACGGCTGGTTCTCCATGCTGCACGGCGAGATCCTGGCGCGCGGCTGACCGGGGGCCGGGCCGGCGACGGGCCGAGGGCGAGGCCGGGCGGCGGGATGGGCGGCGGGGCGGGCGAAACGGTCGCGCGGGCGTTCGGAAAGATCGGGTAAAGTCGCGCGTCCGCTCGTACCGGGGCCGTTCGGGCCCGTCCGGCCCGTTGCTGGAGGGGGCGAGCCGACGAGTCGAGCTGCCGAGTCGATGCCCGTACCGGCGGGCCGGGGGAGTCCACGTGTCCAAGCCTGCGTCCGAACCGCCCGCGCCGGGGCCGGAGTCGCCTGCGGCCGATCCCCGCACACCGGCCCACGAGGCCGCGCCGGCGAAGCGGGCCGAGCGGGCGGGGCAGTCGGAGCGGGCGGACCAGCCGGAGCAGCAGGCGCAGGCCGGGCAGCCCGAGCCGGTCACGGTACCCGGACAGCCCGGCCCCGCCGCCCCGTCCGCGCCCGCCCCGCCCGTGCCGCCCCTCCCGCCCGCGCCCGCCAACCCGTGGGCCGCGCCCCTGCCGTCGCAGTCCCGGTCGCAGGCCCCGCCGCAGCCCCCGCCCCCGCCGCTGCCCGCCGGCGGCTGGGCGTCGGTGCCGCCCGCCGCGCAGTCCGGCCTCCAGCCCGGCTTCCCCTACCCCCGGCCCGCCCCCGTCACCAACGGCTTCGCGGTCGCCGCCCTGGTGACCGGCCTGGTCGTGGCGGCGCCGGTGGCCCTGGTGTTCGGCATCATCGCGCTGGTCCAGATCAACCGCCGCAAGGAGCGCGGCTTCGGCATGGCGGTGACCGGGCTGGTGCTCGGCGTGGTCGGCACGGTGCTGCTGTCGCTCGTCGTGTCCGGTTCGACCTTCGAGTCCCCCGATGGCGGCCGGTTCGGCCAGTCCACGAAGGCTCCGGCCGGGTCCGTCCCGTGGGCCGCGCTGAAGTCCGGGGACTGCTACAACACCCCCGACAACGGCAGCCGGGCCGACCCCGAGGGCGGCGACGAGACGCTCTACTGGGTCCGCCGGGTGCCGTGCTCGGTCCCGCACCACGGCGAGGTGGCCGGCACCGCCCGGATCCCGGCGGGCGACGGCCCGTCCTACCCGGGCGAGGCGACGGTCCGCCTGCGGGCCGCCGAACTGTGCCGCACGGTGCTCGACGACTACGCCCTCGACCAGTGGGCGATCCCGGACGGCATGGACGACGTCTACCTCTACCCGACCCGGGGCAACTGGAGGTCCGGTGACCGCTACGTCACCTGCGCGTTCGAGGACCGCGACGGCGAGCACCTGGGGACGGTCCGCACCGACCGGGGCAGCCTGAACCCCGCCCAGCTGGCCTACCTGGAGGCCGTCCGGGGCTTCAACGACGCCTACGCGGAGCAGCCGAGCAAGGGCTTCGCGGACGCGTCGTCCGAGTACCGGACCTGGGCCCGGCGGATGTCCACCGCCTCCCACGCGGAGGCCGCGGCGCTGAACAAGGCGTCGGCGGCGTGGCCGGCCGAGGTCAAGCCGGCGGTCCGCAAGCTGGCCGCGGCCCAGGAGGCGGCCGCCACCGCCTGGGACGCGGCGGCCTCCGGCGACGACCTGGAGGGCGACGTCCGGCGGGCCCGGGCGCTGGTGACCAAGTCGGTGCCGCTCAGCATCGAGATCCGGCGCGGGCTCGGCCTGTCCACCGGCGAGCAGGTGCCCGACCTCCAGGTCTGAGCTGCCGACGGGTCCGGGCCGCCGGGCGCGGCCGGGTTACCCGCCGTTAACCGCACCCGTACCTGCCGGTAGCGAGCCGCCCGTAGCGTCGTGGGGGCGGATCCCCGGCCCGACCCCCACGCAGGCCGGGGATACGCTCCCCGCCATGAGCGCCTTTCGGGTGATGCGGCAGGACGACAACGGCAACCGCTTCCTGGTCGCGGCCGGGCTCGACCGCGTCGCGGCGGAGCGGCTGGCGGTCGAGTTCGAGGCCCGCGGCCACAAGCAGCTGTACTGGGTCGAGGCCGAGGCCGCCGCTGCGGACGGCGCGGGGCCGGACAGGACCTAAGGTCGGGCCCATGGACAAGGCGAGCGAGAACCCCGTCGAGCCCCGGATCGTCGTCGGCGGCGCCCTTATCCACGGGGGCCGGGTGCTCGCCGCCCGGCGCAGCGCGCCCGCGGCGGTGGCTGGGCGCTGGGAGTTCCCGGGCGGGAAGGTCGAACCCGGCGAGACCGAGGCGCAGGCGCTGGAGCGGGAGCTGCTGGAGGAGCTGGGCGTCCGGGCGCGGGCGCTGGAGCGGCTGCCGGGCGCGTGGAGCGTCCGGCCGGGTCTGGAGCTGCGCTTCTGGGCGGCCGAGCTGCTGGCCGGCGACCCCCGTCCACTGGAGGACCACGACGAGCTGCGCTGGCTCGGCCCGGCCGAGCTGGACAGCGTCGACTGGATCGAGCACGACCGCGACGTCCTGCCGCACGTCGCCCGGTTGCTCCATGCATAGGGCGGCCTGAGCCGGTGTGCGACGCGCGGGGTACGGGGTAGGTCAATCAGACAAGACGACCCGGCGGCCGGGATAGCCTGGGTTCTGCTGGGTATGTCACTTTTCGGCACTATTCGTCACCATCGGTGAGCCGTCCCAGCCGGCGACGCCGATCCCGACCAGAGCCGGAGGCCCCGTCGGTGTCGAGTACCGGGAACGGCGGCGGAGGAGCACCGCGGACAGGCGCCGCGGGGAGCGCAGCCGCCCGCGCCCGGCTGCGCCGGGGCGCCCGGCCCGCCGCCCCGCAGCCACCGGCCGGCCGCCGTCGGCGGGACGCCGCCGATGCCCCCGAAGCCCCGCGGCCCGACCAGCCGGCGCCGACCCTGGCCGTCCCCGTCTCCGACCCGGGCCCCCAGCCCGGCCTGCGCAGCCGGCCCGCCCGGCCGTTCCCCGGTGGGCCGTCCGACGCCCCGTACGGCCCCGGCGTGCCGGCCGAGGGCAGCCTGCTCGACATGCTGAAGGTCGCCATCGCGATCCTGGACACCGCGGGCCGGGTGGTGCTCTGGAGCCCGGCCGCCGAGGAACTGCTCGGCTGGCCGAACGAGCTGCTGGTCGGCCGCCGGATCGACGAGCTGATCCCCGACCAGGAGCAGGTCGGCCGGATCCGGGCCGCGATCCAGGACACCCTGCGCCACGGCCGCTGGGCCGGCAACGCCGAACTGCGCGACCGGGACGGCGTGCCGATCGCGGTGGACGCCAGGATCTCCCTCCTGGTGGACGGCGACGGCACCCCGTTCCTCCAGGTCAACATGGCCGAGGCGGCCGCCGTCCGGGCCGTCGAGCGCGACCTCGCCGTCCGTGACGCGCTGTTCGAGCAGTCCCCGCTGGGCATCGCGATCATGGACACCGAGCTGCGCTACACCGCCGTCAACCAGACCCTGGCCGAGATGAACGGCGTCGCCCTGGCGGACCACGTCGGCCGGACCACCGGCGAGACCCTGCCCGAGCGGGCCGCCGACGAGGTCACCGCGATCCAGCGCCAGGTGCTGGCCACCGGCGAGCCGGTCATCGACGTCACCCTCGCCTCCCCGGTCACCGCCCGCTCCGGCTACCGCTCGATCTCCTACAGCCGGATGACCGACCGCTCCGGCCGGGTGCTCGGCATCTCCGGCACCGTGATGGACGTGACCGAGCGCTACCGCGCCGTCGCCAAGGTCGAGCACGCCCGGCGCCGGCTCTCGCTGCTCAACGAGTTCGGCTCCCGGGTCGGCGACCTGCTCGACGCCGCCCGGATCGCCCAGGAGCTCGCCAGCTCCGTCGTCCCCCGGCTCACCGACCACTCCGCGGTGATCCTGCTGCAGGCCGTCGCGCACGGTGACGACCTGCCCCGGCACGGCCACGACCGCCGCACCTCGCTGCTCCAGCTCGGCACCGCCTCCGTCCAGGACGGCCCCGAGGTCGAGGTGATGCTCCGCCGCGGCGCCCGGATCACCTTCGCCGAGGACTCCGCCTGCGGCCGGGTGCTGCGCACCGGCGTCCCCGAACTGCTCTCCGGCGCGGACCAGCTCGACGACGTGACGTACCCCGGCGACCCGAAGACGCAGGCCGCCCACGACCTGGGCGTGCACTCCATGCTGGTCGTCCCGCTGCGCGCCCGCGGCATCGTGATCGGTCTGCTGCTGGTCAGCCGGGGCGGCTACCGGGAGGGCTTCGACCGGGACGACCTGGCCTTCACCGTCGAGCTGGCCGACCGGGCCGGCAGCTCGCTGGACAACGCCCGGCTGTACGCCCGCGAGCGCACCGCCGCGCTCACCCTCCAGCGCACCCTGCTCCCGCAGCAGGTCCCGCAGCCCACCGGCGTCGAGGTCGCCTACCGGTACGTGCCCGGCAGCAGCGGCGCCGAGGTCGGCGGCGACTGGTTCGACGTCATCCCGCTGCCCGGCGACCGCACCGCGCTGGTGGTCGGCGACGTGATGGGCCACGGCCTGCGGGCCGCCGCCACCATGGGCCGGCTGCGCACCGCCGTCCGGGTGCTGGCCGCCCTCGACCTGCCGCCGGACGTCCTGCTGCGGCACGTCCACGAGCTGGCCGACGACCTGGCCCAGGGCCCGGACGAGGCGCTGCTCGCCACCTGCGTCTACGCGGTGTTCGACCCGGGGACGGCCAGACTGACCGTCGCCAAGGCCGGGCACATCCCGCCCGTCCTGGTGGTGCCGGGCGAGGAGGGCGGGGAGCCGACCCGGACCGGCGGCCCGCTGCGCGGCGGCGCCGGCCGGATCCTCGACCTGCCCTCCGGTGCCCCGCTCGGCGTCGGCGGCGTCCCGTTCGAATCCGTCGAGCTGAAGATCCCCGAGGGCAGCCTGCTCGCCCTCTGCACCGACGGCCTGGTCGAGTCCCGGGACAAGGACCTCGACGTCGGCCTCGGCCGGCTGGTCACCGTGCTCCAGGAGCCGCACGCCTCCATCCAGGCCGCCTGCGAGGCCGTGCTCGACACCATGGAGCAGGGCCGCGAGCCGGACGACGTCGCGCTGCTGCTGGCCCGGCTCGGCCACGGCCAGGCCGGTACCCCGACGGCCGGCTGGACCCTGCCCGCCGAGCCCACCGCCGTCTCCCGGGCCCGCCGGCTGGTCCGCTCCACGCTCGCCGAGTGGGGCGTCGAGGAGCTCACCGACACCGCGGAGCTGCTGGTCAGCGAGCTGGTCACGAACGCCGTCCGGTACGCCAGCGCCCCCATCGGCGTGCGGCTGACGCTCGGCGAGACGCTGCTGGTCGAGATCTCCGACCCGCTGCCCGAGCCGCCCCGGGAGCGGCACGCGGCCGAGGCCGACGAGGGCGGCCGGGGCCTGGAACTGGTCCGCCGCCTGGCGCTGCACTGGGGTGCCCGGGCCGAGGGCATCGGCAAGGTGGTCTGGTTCGAGCAGGCGCTGCCGGGTAGTGAGCCCGAGGAGTCATAGGGAGCGCAGCGGGTCGGGGGCGCGAGCCCGAGCGGGGGCGAGGAGGGCGGGACCGCATATGCCAGCAGATGGCCGGGGGGAGCGCGCAGCCCGGAAGGGGGCGCGGACGTGGCATTGTGGTTGCGCGGGCGGTAGGACAAAAACCTTCGCCCGATCTGATGTTGTGATGTTGAGGGCGTGTGAACGTACCCCTCGATGATGAATACTCGGTCTTCTCGACATCCGGACGGTCGCGGGTTGGAGGGGTCGGTCCGTTGAACAGCACCCCGGCGCGGAACGCGCCGAGCAGCAGCGGTCATGCTGTCGTGCCCGGGCAGGCCGGTTCACCGCACCTGCCCGCGCCGGCGGACCCGCCCGGCGCAGGCCCCGTGGGCCTCGGTCACCACCCCGGGGCCGCGGACCACCCGTGGGGCGCGGGCGGCCCCGGGTCGATCTACGACTACATCCGGGTCGCCACCTTCACCATCGGCCCCGACGGCCGGATCAGCCAGTGGAGCGAGCGCGCCGCCGAGTTCTTCGGCGTCCCCGCCCCCGACGCCGTCGGCGCCGACCCGATCACCACCTTCGTCCCCCGCGAGCTCTGGCAGCGCGGACGCGCCCGGCTGGAACGCGCCCTGGCCGGCGAGGAGTGGGTCGGCACCACCCCCTACCGGGACGCCGTCGGCGGCGAGGGCCTCGCCGAGCTCTACCTGATGCCCGACAGCGCCCTGCCCACCGCCGGCGCCACCTGCCTGGCCGTCGACCTCGGCCGGCTGCGCCGGGTTGAGACCGACCTCGCCGCCTCCGAGGCCGTCTTCGGGCAGACGCCCACCGGCTTCATCCTGTTCGACGACCGGCTGCGCCTCCAGCGGGTCAACGACGCCTTCGCCTCCGGCATGGGCCTGGCCCCCACCGACCTCGAAGGCCTCACCCCGCACGACCTCTTCCCGCCGTCCGAGGCCGACCGCCTCACCGCCGCCCTGCGCAAGGTCCTCGCCACCGGCGAGCCCGTCTTCGACCTGCGTTTCCACGGCGCCGTCCCCACCCGCGAGGGCAACCGGCTCTGGGCCGTCTCGCTGTACCGCCTCAACGGCGCGGCCGGACAGCCGATCGGCGTCGCCGGGCAGGTCTCCGACGTCACCAGCCGGCACGTCGCCGAGCGCGAGGCCGACGGCGTCCGCCGCAACCTCGCCCTGCTCAACGAGGCCAGCGCGCACATCGGCTCCACCCTCGACCTGGAGACCACCGCCAAGGAACTGCTCGACGTCGTCGTCCCGCCGTTCTGCGACCTCGCCACCGTCGACCTGTACACCGCGCTGCTCTCCGGCGAGACCGTGCCCAGCGCCGGCCGGCTCGGCGACACCGTGCTCACCGACGGCAGCGGCGAACTGCGCCGGGTCGCCGTCTCCAGCGTCATCGGCGGCGCCTCCTCGGTGCTCGGCTCGGTCACCGGCCTGCCCATCGCCGAGGCCGGCGGCACCCTCTGTTACCCGCGACGCTCCCCGCACGCCCGGGCGCTGCGCACCGGCCGCAGCGTCGTCCCCGAGCCCGGGCCCGACCCGCTGCTGCGCTCCACCCTGATCGTCCCGCTGGTCGCCCGCGACCAGGTGCTCGGCCTCGTCCAGCTCTCCCGCGCGATCGGCAGCGAGCCCTTCGACGCCCGCGACGTCGCCATCGCCGAGGAACTCGTCGCCCGCGCCGCCGTCTGTATCGACAACGCCCGGCTCTACCGCCGCGAGCACGAGCGCGCCCTGATCCTCCAGCGCAGCCTGCTGCCCCCGGGCAACCCGGCCGCCAGCGGCCTGGAGATCGCCTGCCGCTACCTGCCCAGCAACAACAACACCGAGGTCGGCGGAGACTGGTTCGACGTCATCCCGCTGCCCGGCAACCGCACCGCCCTGGTCATCGGCGACGTGATGGGGCGCGGTCTGCGCGCCGCCGTCGCCATGGGCCAGCTGCGCACCGCCGTCCGCACCCTCGCCATGCTCGACCTGGAGCCCGGCGAGGTGCTCACCGCCCTCGACGAGATCGCCCGCGGCCTCGGCGGCGACACCGTGCCGGCCGGCCCGCCCACCCCGTACGGCCGGCTCACCTCCGCCGCCGACGAGGAGGCCCGCGAGGTCTACCTGGCCACCTGCGTCTACGCGGTCTACGACGCCGTCACCCGGCGCTGCTGGATCGCCAACGCCGGCCACCTGCCGCCCGTCCTGCTCAGCCCCGGCGAGCCCGCCCGGATGCTCGACGTCCCGCCCGGCCTGCCGCTCGGCGTCGGCGGCGAGCCCTTCGAGGAGGTCGAGCTGACCCTCCCGGACGGCGCCATCCTCGGCCTCTACACGGACGGCCTGGTGGAGAGCCGCAAGCACCAGCTGGACGAGGGCCTGCGCGGCTTCCGCACCGCGCTGTCGGCCAAGGGCAAGGGCCTCGAAGAGCTCTGCGAGCACGTTCTCGGCGAGCTCAACCCGCACCACGGCGAGGACGACATCGCCCTGCTGATGGCCAAGGTGCACGCCTTCCCCGAGGACGCCGTCGGCAACTGGTTCCTGCCGCCCGAGCCCACCTCCGTCGCCAAGGCCCGCGAGCTGGCCTGCAGCTGGCTGCTGACCCGCGGCCTGGAGGAGCTCGTGGACACCACCGAGCTGCTGGTCAGCGAACTGGTCACCAACGCGCTCAAGCACGGCCGGGGCGAGATCCGGCTGCGGCTGCTGCGCGATCGCGGCCTGGTCTGCGAGGTCTGGGACGACGGCTACGCCCAGCCCCGGCAGCGGCGCGCCCAGGAGACCGACGAGGGCGGGCGCGGCCTGCAACTGGTCAGCCTGCTGGCCGAGCGCTGGGGCAGCCGGCGGACGCCCAAGGGCAAGATCGTCTGGTTCGAGCTGGGCCTCTAGGCCGGTCGCGGTTCGGCCGTCCGGGTGCAGTCGGCGGGCGGTTCGCCGTGTCGGCCCGGGCCCGGGCGCCCGGACGGCGTTCCATGGCCGCCATGCGCGTCCGCCAGCTCACCTCCGCAGCCGTCGCGCTGCTGCTCGCCGCCGGCCTCGGCGGCTGCTCCGACGGCCCGGATCCGGCCCGTACCCCCGACCCCGCGCCGGCCTCGGCCGACCCCACCTCCGGCACCGGGGATGTCCGGGCCGCGGACCGCACCGCCGTCCGGGGCGGCGGCAGGCTGCGCTGGGCCGTGGACGGCGTCCCGGCCACGCTCAACGTCTACCAGGGTGACGCGACCGCCGACTCGGCACTGCTCGCGCACGCCCTCTACCCCTCGCTGTTCCGGCCCGACGGGCACGGCCGGCTCGTCCCCGACCCGGACTACCTGGCCGGCGCCGAGTCCACCCCGCCCGGGCAGCAGCCGCAGGTCGTCACCTACCGGCTCAACCCGCGCGCGGTCTGGAGCGACGGCACCCCGCTCACGGCCGCCGACCTGACCGCCCAGCGGGCCGCCCTCTCCGGCCTCGACCCGACCTACCAGGGCGGACGCCCGGCCGGGTACGACGCCATCGACGCGATCGCCCAGGGCGCCGACCCGCACGAAGTCCGGGTCACCTTCCGGCGCCCGTACGCCGAATGGCGCTCGCTGTTCGGCCCGCTCTACCCGGCGGCCGAGACGGCCACCCCGGCCGCGTTCAACCGGGCGCTGACCGGCGGAGAGCACCTGAGCGCCGGGCCGTACACCGTCTCCGGGTACGACGCCGCAGGCGGGCAGGTCGTCCTCGCCCGCAACCCGCGGTGGTGGGGGGACCAGCCGAAGACCGACCGGATCGAGTTCATCGCCGCGCCGCCGGAGGGCCGGCTGGACGCGCTCGACCAGAACCGGCTGGACATCGCCCCGCTCACCGCGGCGGTGGACCAGGCGGTGCCCGCCCCCGCCCCGGCCGCCTCCGCCACGCCCACCGCCTCCGCCACACCGACCGCCACCCCGGGCGCCTCCGATACGCCGACCGCCGAGGCGGCGCCCCCGCCCGCCGCACCCGAGGCCGCGGCGCTGGCCCTGCGGCGGGCCGAGGGACTGCACGGCGTCATCGTGCACCGGGCCGTCGGCGCCTCGCTCACCCAGCTCACCCTCAACTCCGCCCACGGCCCGCTCGCCGACCCGGCCCTGCGGCTCGCCCTGACCCGCGCCGTCGACCGGCGGCGGATCGCCGACGCCGCGCTCACCCCGCTCGGCCTGCCCGGCGCCCCGCTGGGCAGCCACCTGCTCGCCGGCGACCAGGACGGCTACCGCGACAACAGTGCGGCCGCCGGCCCGGCCGACGCCGCCCGGCTGTTCGACGAGGCGGGCTGGAAGCGGCCCGACACCGGCGGCACCCGCACCAAGGACGACAAGGAGCTCACCCTCACCCTGCTCGTCCCGGCCGGCTCCGCGACCGCCAAGCGGACCGCCGACGCGCTCACCGCCGACCTCGGCGAGTCCGGTGTCGAGGTGAAGGCCGTGACCGCGTCCGCCGACACCTTCGTCCAGGACCAGCTGGCCGCCGGGGAGTACGACCTCGCCCTGTTCTCCTGGCCCGCCGGCACCAGCCCGGCGAGCGAGCAGCGGCCCGTCTACGCCAAGCCCCGGCCCGACGCCGACGGCACCCTCGACCCCGGCAGCAACTACGCCCGCAGCGGAACCGAGGAGATCGACCGGCTCTTCGACCGCGCCACCGCCGAGCTCGACCCGGCCGCCCGGCTCCGCCTGCTCCAGGAGGCGGACGTGCGGATCTGGCAGCTCGGCCACTCGGTGCCGCTCTACCAGCGGCCCGAGCTGGTCGGCGTCCGGGCGGGCGTCGCGGGCGCCGGGGTCTGGGGGTACGGCTGGCCGCGCTTCCAGGACGTGGGGTGGAGCGCTTGAGCCCGTTCCCCGGGCCCGCCGGAGCCGGTCGGGGAGCGAACAGCGGGTGACGAACGGGTGGCCTGCCTGTGATCTTGATCCCGCCCGACCTGCCCGTTTCTGCTCACCTGGGCGCTTCCCCGTACGATAGGAGGAAGCCGGGGCATGTCCGTTGCCACGGCGGGTGGACCGGTAGTAGCAGGCGGAACGGGCGGCGGCGATCCAGCAGGGATCGCTGGTCGGCGTCTCGCGGCCGGGCGCCGTAACCCACGATTCCAGGAGAATCAGCTAGGCATGCCCACGCGCAACGACATCCGCAACGTCGCTATCGTCGCCCACGTCGACCACGGCAAGACCACTCTGGTCGACGCCATGCTGAAGCAGGCCGGCGCCTTCGCCGCCCACCAGCACCTGGACGACCGGATGATGGACTCCAACGACCTGGAGCGCGAGAAGGGCATCACCATTCTCGCGAAGAACACCGCCGTCAAGTACCACCCGAAGGATGGTGGCGCGCCCATCACCATCAACATCATCGACACCCCGGGCCACGCCGACTTCGGTGGCGAGGTCGAGCGCGGTCTGTCGATGGTGGACGCGGTCGTCCTGCTGGTCGACGCCTCCGAGGGCCCGCTGCCGCAGACGCGCTTCGTGCTCCGCAAGGCGCTCACCGCCCGGCTGCCCGTCATCCTCTGCATCAACAAGACGGACCGCCCGGACTCCCGGATCGACGAGGTCATCAACGAGACCTACGACCTGTTCCTGGACCTGGACGCCGACGAGGACCAGATCGAGTTCCCGATCGTCTACGCCTGTGCCCGTGACGGCGTCGCCTCGCTGACCAAGCCGGAGAACGGCACCGTCCCGGCCGACAGCACCAGCCTGGAGCCGTTCTTCTCCACCCTGCTGGAGCACGTCCCGGCCCCGACGTACGAGGCTGACGCGCCGCTCCAGGCCCACGTCACCAACCTCGACGCCGACAACTTCCTCGGCCGCATCGCGCTGCTGCGCGTCGAGCAGGGCGAGCTGCGCAAGGGCCAGACCGTGGCCTGGATCAAGCGCGACGGCACCATCTCCAGCGTCCGCATCTCCGAGCTGCTGATGACCGAGGCGCTCACCCGCAAGCCGGCCGAGGTGGCGGGCCCGGGTGACATCTGCGCCGTCGCCGGCATCTCCGAGATCATGATCGGCGAGACCCTCGCCGACCCGGAGAACCCGATCGCGCTGCCGCTGATCACGGTGGACGAGCCGGCCATCTCGATGACCATCGGCACCAACACCTCGCCGCTGGTCGGCCGTGGCGGCAGCGGCAAGGGCGCGGACGCGAAGTCCAGCGGCAAGGTGGACCGCAAGGTCACCGCCCGCCAGGTGAAGGACCGCCTGGACCGTGAGCTGATCGGTAACGTCTCGCTGCGCGTCCTGGAGACCGAGCGCCCGGACGCCTGGGAGGTGCAGGGCCGCGGTGAGCTGGCGCTGGCCATCCTGATCGAGACCATGCGCCGCGAGGGCTTCGAGCTGACCGTCGGCAAGCCGCAGGTCGTCACCAAGCAGGTCAACGGCAAGACCCACGAGCCGGTCGAGCGCCTCACGGTGGACGTGCCGGAGGAGCACATGGGCGCGGTCACGCAGCTCATGGGCGTCCGCAAGGGCCGGATGGACAACATGTCCAACCACGGCTCGGGCTGGGTCCGGATGGAGTTCGTCGTCCCGTCCCGCGGTCTGATCGGCTTCCGGACCGAGTTCCTCACCAGCACCCGCGGCACCGGCATCGCGCACTCGATCCACGAGGGCCACGAGCCGTGGTTCGGCACCCTGACCACCCGCAACAACGGTTCGCTGGTCGCCGACCGGTCCGGCGTGGTCACCGCCTTCGCGATGACCAACCTCCAGGAGCGCGGCGTGCTCTTCTGCGAGCCGGGCACCGAGGTGTACGAGGGCATGATCGTCGGCGAGAACTCGCGCGCCGACGACATGGACGTCAACATCACCAAGGAGAAGAAGCTCACCAACATGCGTTCCTCGAACGCAGACGTGGCCGAGTCGATCGTCCCGCCGCGCAAGCTCTCGCTGGAGCAGTCGCTGGAGTTCTGCCGCGAGGACGAGTGCATCGAGGTGACCCCGGAGACGGTTCGCATCCGTAAGGTCGTCCTCGACGCGAAGGACCGCGGCCGCACCGCCTCGCGCGCCAAGAAGGCGTGATCCGGACGGCTTGACCGGCCTTTGGCCGGAATGCTTCGCCCCCCTTTCCCATGGAGAGGGGGGCGAACTTTTTCAACTACTCCAAGTTGTCGACGGGCGTATTAACGGAATAGCGCTCATCACTCCCAGGTGTCCGCTGAGCGAACGTGACAGTTCGTCATTCATGACGACTGTCCGTTTGGTGCCTGTCTGGCTATGTCTCTTATGTCCGGTTTTCGAAACTTACCGACTGTTCATGTGACCTAATTGAGATCGTCACTGGTCACTTTCGTGTCCGTGCGTGACGGATAGTGGGTGCAGTCAGGCTCGGGTCAAGGGTGACGCGCAGGGGTGCGCGCCGAAACCACGAGCGCGGACGGCACAGCGGGCCAGGTAACACCCGTCCGCAGTGCCCTCCTCGTTGCAACGTCGAATTCAGGAGGCACACCGATGCGTGGTGGGAGCCAGGCCAAGTGGGTTGTCGCAGCTGTTGCGGTCGCCCTCGCCGCGACTGCTTGTAGCAGTGGCGGTTCCACCGGTGGGAGCAGCTCCGATGGCGCTGCGGTCAACGCCCAGGGCGTGTTCAGCTACCAGAGCGGCGAGCCGCAGCGTCCGCTGCAGCCGGCCAACGCCATGGAGAACCAGGGCGGCCGCATCGTCAAGCAGCTCTTCCAGGGCCTCGTCGACTACGACCCCGCCACCGGCGCCCTGCGTAACCAGGTGGCCGACAAGATCGAGACCACTGACGCCAAGAACTACACCGTCACGCTGAAGTCCGGTTGGACCTTCCACGACGGCACCCCGGTGACGGCCAAGTCCTTCGTGGACTCCTGGAACTGGTCGGCGAACACCAAGAACAACCAGATCAACTCGGACTGGTTCTCCGACATCGTCGGCTACGACGCCGTTCACCCGGAGAAGGGTGACCCGACCGCCGACACCATGTCCGGTCTGAAGGTCGTCGACGACACGCACTTCACCATCGAGCTGAGCAGCCCGGTCTCGTACTTCACGTACAAGCTCGGCTACTCGGCCTTCTACCCGCTGCCGACCGGGTTCTTCTCCGACCCGGCGGGCTACGGCCAGAAGCCGGTCGGCAACGGCCCGTACAAGTTCGTGTCGTGGGAGCACAACAAGGCCATCACCCTGGCCGCCTTCGACAAGTACGCGGGCACGAACAAGGCCAAGAACGGCGGCATCGTCTTCCGGAACTACACCGCCGGTGAGGCCGCGTACAAGGACCTGATGTCGGACACCCTCGACGTCCTGGACCAGGTCGACTCGACCGACCTGCCCAAGTACAAGGACGACCTGGGCAAGCGCGCGGTCGACCAGCCGCAGGGCGCCATCCAGAACATCTCCTTCGCGCTGTACAACGCCGACTGGAACGCGCCGGAGAAGGCCAAGGTCCGCCAGGGCCTGTCGATGGCCATCGACCGCGACACCATCACCAAGACCGTGCTGAACGGCACGCGTCAGCCCGCCGACGGCTTCGTGGCGCCCGGCGTCATGGGCTACAAGGCCGGCGCCTGCGGCGACGCCTGCAAGTACGACCCGGCCAAGGCCAAGCAGCTGATCGCCGAGGGCAACGGCGTGCCCGGCAACAAGATCACCATCCTCTACAACTCCGATGGTGGTCACAAGGAGTGGGTCGACGCGGTCTGCAACTCGATCCGCCAGGCCACCGGCGTCGAGTGCCTCGGTGACCCGAAGCCGGACTTCAAGACCTCGCGCGACATCGTGACCAAGCGTCAGGTGTCGAGCATGATGCGTACCGGCTGGGTGCAGGACTACCCGCTGAACGCCAACTTCCTGCGCGACGTCTACGGCACCGGTGCGGCGGCGAACGACGCCGGCTACTCCAGCCCGGAGTTCGACAAGCTCTCGAAGGAGGCCGACGCGGCCACCACGGTGGAGAAGACCACCGAGCTCTACCAGCAGGCCGAGGCCGTCCTGGCCAAGGACATGCCGGCCATCCCGCTCTGGTACTACAAGACCAGCTCCGGCTGGTCCAACAACGTCCAGAACGTGAAGTTCGACTCCTTCGGCAACCCGGTCTACACCGACGTCGAGGTCAAGAAGAAGTAATCGGTCGGCACCGCCTGACCCGGTGACAACGGCCGGTGCCCGTCCCATCCCCACAAGGGCGAGGACTGGCACCGGCCGTTGGCACGCCGACTTATCTCTGGCCGGGATGACGGGCCCGGCAGAGTCATACATGGAGGCACGATGGGGCGCTTTGTCGCAAGGCGACTGCTCCAGATGATCCCGGTCTTCCTCGGAACGACCGCGCTCATCTTTTTCATGGTGCACGCGCTGCCGGGTGACCCGGTGGCCGCGATGTGGGGCGACAAGGCGCCGGACCCGGCCCAGCTCGCCGCTCTGAGGCACCAGATGGGCTTCGACAAGCCGCTGGTCCAGCAGTACCTCGACTACATGGGGAAGCTGCTCACCGGTGACTTCGGAACCACCCTGGACCAGCGGCCGGTGCTCGACGTGATCACCGATGCGCTGCCGGTCACCACCCGGCTGGCGCTGTTCGCGTTCGCCATCGAGATCGTGCTCGGCGTCACCATCGGCCTCTTCGCCGGTCTGCGCCGCGGCAAGGCGTTCGACAAGAGCACCCTGGTCCTGACCCTGCTGCTGATCTCGATCCCGGTTCCGGTGCTGGGCTTCATCTTCCAGACGGTCTTCGGGCAGAACCTGAAGTGGGTCACGCCGACCGTCCAGGACAGCAACGACATCACCCAGCTGGTGTTGCCGGCGTTCGTGCTCGGCTCGCTGTCGCTGGCGTACGTGGCGCGTCTCACCCGTACCTCCATAGCCGAGAACATCAAGGCCGACTACGTCCGCACCGCGGTGGCCAAGGGCCTGCCCCGGCGCAAGGTGATCGGCACCCACCTGCTCCGCAACTCGATGATCCCGGTGGTCACCTTCCTCGGCACCGACCTGGGCGCCCTGATGGGTGGCGCGATCGTGACCGAGGGCATCTTCAACGTCAAGGGCATCGGCAACGCGCTCTACGCGGCGATCAACCACAAGGAGGGCCCGACGGTCGCCGGCTTCGTGGCCTTCCTGGTGCTCGTATACCTGGCCGCCGGCCTGATCGTCGACCTGCTTTACGCGGTCCTGGACCCGAGGATCCGTTATGCCTGACCTGACCGAGAAGAAGACGGCCGAGGAGATCCCGGCCCAGCGTGGCGCCGACACCCCGGCGGCCAAGCCCGAGAAGGCCCGCAGCCTCGGCTCCGACGCCTGGCACGACCTGCGCCGCAAGCCGATCTTCGTGATCTCCGCGCTGCTGATCCTGCTGCTGATCGTCATCGCGATCGCCCCCGGGCTGTTCACCTCGGCGGACCCGCGCGCCGGCGACCTGCGCGCGCACTACCTGACGAAGCCGAACTACAGCCACTTCTTCCAGGCGGACTGGTTCGGCTACGACCTCCAGGGCCGCAGTATCTACGCCCGGGTGATCTACGGCGCCCGCGCCTCGGTCGTCGTCGGCATCTGCGTCACGGCGGGTGTGACCATCCTCGGTGGCATCACCGGCATGCTGGCCGGCTACTTCGGTGGCTGGGTCGACACGATCATCTCCCGGGTCACCGACATCTTCTTCGGCATCCCGCTGCTGCTCGGCGCCCTGGTCATCCTCAACGCCTTCACCTCGCGCACCATCTGGAGCGTGGTCTTCGCGCTGGTCTCCCTGGGCTGGACCCAGATGACCCGTGTCATGCGCGGTTCGGTCATCACGGTCAAGCAGGCCGACTTCGTGACGGCCGCCAAGGCGCTCGGCGCAGGCACCAGCCGGATCCTGTGGAAGCACATCCTGCCGAACGCGGTCGCCCCGGTGATCGTCGTCGCCACCATCGCGCTCGGCGGCTACATCGCCACCGAGGCGACGCTGAGCTTCCTCGGCATCGGTCTGCAGGACCCGACCATCTCCTGGGGCATCGACATCAACACCGCCCAGAAGGTGATCCGGACCGCCCCGTTCGCCCTGTTCTTCCCCGCCGGAATGCTGAGCCTCACGGTTCTGGCCTTCATCATGCTCGGCGACGCGGTGCGCGACGCCCTCGACCCGAAGCTCCGCTGAGAGAAGAGGTGACGACCCGATGACCACCGTGATCGAGAACAACAACCAGAAGAGCGGCCGACTCGAAGTTGGCACCCCGCTGCTGGAGGTCAAGAACCTCCACGTGGAGTTCCACACCCGGGACGGCATCGCGAAGGCCGTGAACGGCGTCAACTACTCCGTCGCGGCCGGCGAGACGCTCGCCGTGCTCGGAGAGTCCGGCTCCGGCAAGTCCGTGACCGCCCAGACCATCATGGGCATCCTGGACATGCCGCCCGGCAAGGTGACGCAGGGCGAGATCCTGTACCGCGGCCAGGACATGCTCAAGATGGGCAACGAGGAGCGGCGCAGGATCCGCGGCCAGAAGATCGCGATGATCTTCCAGGACGCGCTGTCCTCGCTCAACCCCGTGCTCAGCGTGGGCTACCAGCTCGGCGAGATGTTCCGGGTGCACCAGGGCGCCTCCAAGAAGGATGCCAAGGAGAAGGCCATCGAGCTGATGGACCGGGTGCGCATCCCGGCCGCCAGGCAGCGCGTCGGCGACTACCCGCACCAGTTCTCCGGCGGCATGCGCCAGCGCATCATGATCGCCATGGCGCTCTCGATGCAGCCCGACCTGATCATCGCGGACGAGCCCACCACCGCCCTGGACGTCACCGTCCAGGCCCAGGTGATGGACCTGCTCGCGGAGCTCCAGGCCGAGTACAACATGGGCCTGATCCTGATCACCCACGACCTCGGCGTGGTCGCCGACGTCGCGGACAAGATTGCCGTGATGTACGCCGGCCGGATCGTCGAGACCGCCCCGGTGCACGACCTGTACGCCAACCCGGCGCACCCGTACACCAAGGGCCTGCTCCGCTCGATCCCGCGCCTGGACCAGAAGGGTCAGGAGCTCTACGCGATCCAGGGCCTGCCCCCGAACCTGCTGAAGGTCCCGGCCGGCTGCGCGTTCAACCCCCGCTGTGACGTCGCCACCGACCTGTGCCGCACGGAGATCCCGGCGCTGCACCAGGTGACCGACAAGGACGGCAAGGAGCTCACCGGCCGCCGCAGCGCGTGCCACCTCTGGAAGGAGACCCTCCATGGCTGAGCCCATCCTGGAGGTCAAGGACCTGGTCAAGCACTACCCGCTGAGCCAGGGCATCCTCTTCAAGAAGCAGGTCGGCGCGGTCAAGGCGGTCGACGGCATCTCCTTCGAGCTGGCGAAGGGCGAGACGCTCGGCATCGTCGGCGAGTCCGGCTGTGGCAAGTCCACGCTGGCCAAGGTGCTGATGAACCTGGAGCGGGCGACCTCCGGCCAGGTGCTGTTCAAGGGCGAGGACATCTCCAAGCTGTCCGGCCAGGCCCTCAAGGCCGTCCGCCGGAACATCCAGATGGTGTTCCAGGACCCGTACACCTCGCTGAACCCGCGCATGACGGTCGGCGACATCATCGGGGAGCCCTTCGAGATCCACCCCGAGGTGGCGCCCAAGGGCGACCGCCGCAAGGCCGTCCAGGACCTGCTGGACGTCGTGGGTCTGAACCCGGAGTACATCAACCGGTACCCGCACCAGTTCTCCGGCGGCCAGCGCCAGCGCATCGGCATCGCCCGCGGTCTCGCGCTCAAGCCCGAGATCATCATCTGCGACGAGCCGGTCTCCGCCCTGGACGTGTCCGTCCAGGCGCAGGTGATCAACCTGCTGGAGAAGCTGCAGGGCGACTTCGGCCTGTCGTACATGTTCATCGCGCACGACCTCTCCATCGTCCGGCACATCTCCGACCGCGTCGGCGTGATGTACCTCGGCAAGATGGTCGAGATCGGCACCGACGAGCAGATCTACGACAACGCCACCCACCCGTACACCCAGGCGCTGCTCTCCGCGGTGCCGGTGCCGGACCCGACGGCGCGCGAGAACCGCGATCGGATCATCCTGACCGGTGACATCCCCTCGCCGGCCAACCCGCCGTCCGGCTGCCGCTTCCGCACCCGCTGCTGGAAGGCGGAGGACCGCTGCGCCGAGGAGATCCCGCTGCTCGCGGTGCCCTCGGTGCTGAAGGGCCCGGCCGCGCACGAGTCGGCCTGTCACTTCGCCGAGGTCCGGGAGCCGGCCGCCGCCTGACTCCCCGTGGCATCCCCGGAAGGGCCCGTGGCTTCGCGCCGCGGGCCCTTCCGTCGTTCCGTCAACTCACGGGGCGTCCGGTGCACCCGTCCGGGTGCACCTGACTCGCGCCGTCGTCCGGGCGCGCTTCTCATGGGGTGTGATGCGACACACACCACGAGGAGGGACTTCCATGCCCGTAGCCGCCCGTGCTCGCTGGGTCCTCGCCGCTGCGACATCCGTGGCCCTGGTGGCCACCGGGTGCAGCAGCGGCGGCGGCGGAAGCAGCAACAGCTCGTCGGACAGCAGCAAGAGCTTCAGCTACCAGAGCAGTGAGCCGCAGAACCCGCTGCAGCCGGCCAACGCGAACGAGGTCGGCGGTGGTCGCATCATCCAGAACCTCTTCAAGGGGCTGGTCGACTACGACCCCGCCACCGCCAAGATCCGGATGCAGGTCGCCGACAAGATCGACACCAGCGACTCCCAGACCTTCGACGTCACGCTGAAGGACGGCTGGAAGTTCCACGACGGCACGCCGGTGCACGCCAAGAACTTCGTGGACTCCTGGAACTGGAGCGCGACCACCAGCAACAACCAGATCAACAGCTCCTGGTTCTCCGACATCGAGGGCTACCAGGACGTCCACCCCGGCAGCGGCCAGCCGACCGCGACCAAGATGTCCGGCCTGACCGTGGTCGACGACCTGCACTTCACCGTCAAGCTCAGCAACAAGGTCTCGTACTTCGAGTACAAGCTCGGCTACATCGCCTTCTCCCCGCTGCCGGACGCCTTCTTCAACGACCCGACCGGGTACGGGCAGAAGCCGGTGGGCAACGGCCCCTACCAGTTCGTCAGCTGGAACCACAACACCGAGGTCGTCACCAAGGCCTTCCCGGACTACCAGGGCGTCGACAAGCCGAAGAACGGCGGCATCGTCTTCAAGATGTACACCACGTCCGAGGCCGCCTACGCCGACCTCCAGTCCAGCAACCTGGACGTGATGGACCAGGTGCCGCCGTCCGCGCTGGCGACGTACAAGAGCGACCTCGGAGACCGGGCGATCGACGCCCCGCAGGGCGCCATCCAGAACATCGGCTTCACCCTCTACCAGGCCGACTGGGCCGCGCCCGACAAGGCCAAGGTGCGCCAGGGCCTGTCCATGGCGATCGACCGCGACACCATCACCAAGACGGTGCTGCAGAACTCCCGCAAGCCGGCAACCGCCTGGGTGGCCGAGGGCGTCGAGGGCTACAAGGACGGCGCCTGCGGCGACTTCTGCAAGTTCGACCCCGCCAAGGCCAAGCAGCTGATCAGCGACGGCGGCGGCGTCCCCGGCAACAAGCTGCTGATCACCTACAACTCCGACGGCGGCCACAAGGAGTGGGTCGACGCGGTCTGCAACTCGATCCGGCAGAGCACCGGCGTCGAGTGCCTCGGAGACCCGAAGCCCGACTTCAAGACCGCCCGCGCCGCGATCACCGGGCACCAGGTCAACGGCGCCTTCCGCACCGGCTGGGTGCAGGACTACCCGCTGAACGCCAACTTCCTGTCCGACGTGTACCGCACCGGCGCCGCGGCCAACGACTTCGGCTACAGCAACCCGCAGTTCGACCAGGCGGCCACCAAGGCCGACGAGGCCGCCAGCGTCGCCGACACGGTGACCGGCTACCAGCAGGCCGAGGCGGTGCTGCCGAGCGGGATGCCGGCCATCCCGCTCTGGTACTACCGCACCAACTCGGGTTACTCGACCAAGGTGCAGAACGTGAAGTTCGACTCCTTCGGAAACCCGGCCTGGACCCAGGTCGAGGTCAAGGGCTGATCCCCCGACCCCTCGCGCCGGCCCCGCCCTTCCCGCACGGAGGGCGGGGCCCGGCCCTCCCGGCCGACCGTCCCCGGCCGGCCGTGCACCCAGGGCACGTCTAGGAAGGAGGCTCGGATGGGCAGTTACGTGCTGCGGCGGGTGCTGCAGATGATCCCGGTGTTCTTTGGCACCACGCTGCTGATCTTCCTGATGGTCTACACGCTGCCGGGCGACCCGGTGTCGGCGCTGTTCGGCGAGAAGGCCGCCGACCCGGCCATCGTGGCCAGCATCAAGCACAAGTACTTCCTGGACCAGCCGGTCTGGAAGCAGTACCTGCACTACATGGGGAACCTCTTCCAGGGGGACTTCGGGACGAGCTTCACCGGCCGCCCCGTCTCCGAGATCATGGCGACCGCCTTCCCGGTCACCATCCGGCTCGCGTTGATGGCCTTCGTCTTCGAAGTGGTCCTCGGCCTCGCCCTGGGTATGGCCTCCGGCCTCCGGCGCGGCAGCGTCCAGGACACCCTGGTGCTGATCCTCACCCTGGTGGTGATCTCGATCCCGGTCTTCGTGCTGGCCTACATCGCGCAGACGATCTTCGCCACCAACCTCGGCTGGGTCACCCCGACGGTGCAGGACTCCACCGACCTCTCCCAGCTGATCCTGCCCGCGATCGTGCTGGGCTCGCTCTCGCTCGCGTACGTCGCCCGGCTCACCCGGACGTCCATCGGCGAGAACCTGCGGGCCGACTACATCCGCACGGCGGTCGCCAAGGGGCTGCCCCGGCGGACCGTCATCTCCCGCCACCTGCTGCGCAACTCGCTGATCCCGGTGGTCACCTTCCTCGGCACCGACCTCGGCGCCCTGATGGGCGGGGCGATCGTCACCGAGGGCATCTTCAACGTGCAGGGCGTCGGCAACGTCCTGTACCGGGCGATCAACCAGAAGGAAGGCCCCACCGTGGTCGGCATCGTGACCGTCCTGGTGATCGTCTACCTCGTCGCCAGCCTGCTCGTCGACCTGCTCTACGCGGTCCTGGACCCGAGGATCCGCTATGCCTGACGTCCACGACGAGAACTCGTACGAGCCGCGCCCCAAGCCCGGGGTCTCGCACCTCGACTACGCCGGGGAGCAGGGCATGGCGGTCGAGCAGGAGACCCTGGTCGAGCCCGACCCGGCCAAGCGGGAGGAGGCCCGCAGCCTCTGGGGCGACGCCTGGCGGGACCTGCGCCGGCGGCCGATCTTCCTGATCTCCGCCGTGCTGATCCTGCTGCTGGTCGTCATGGCGGTCTTCCCCTGGGCGTTCACCGACGCCGACCCGCGCAAGGCCGACCTGATCCACGACTACCTCAGGCGGCCGGACTGGACGGACTTCTTCGGTGCCGGCTGGTTCGGCTACGACGGGCAGGGCCGGTCGATCTACGCCCGGGTGGTGTACGGCGCCCGCGCCTCGATCACCGTCGGCATCTGCGTGACCCTGTCGGTCACCGTGCTCGGCGGACTGGCCGGCATGGTCGCCGGCTACTTCGGCGGCGCCGTCGACGCGGTGATCTCCCGGATCACCGACATCTTCTTCGGCCTCCCGCTGCTGCTCGGCGCCCTGGTGCTGCTGAACGCCTTCACCACCCGAACGGTGTGGAGCGTGGTCATCGCGCTGGCCTTCCTCGGCTGGACCCAGATCGCCCGCGTCATGCGCGGCGCCGTGCTGACCGTCAAACAGTCCGACTACGTGGTGGCCGGCCGGGCGCTCGGCGCCGGTACGGGGCGGCTGATGTTCCGGCACATCCTGCCGAACGCGATCGCCCCCGTGATCGTCGTCGCCACCATCGCGCTCGGCGGCTACATCGCCACCGAGGCGACGCTGAGCTTCCTCGGCATCGGTCTGCAGGACCCGACCATCTCCTGGGGCATCGACATCTCCTCCGCCCAGAAGGTGATCCGGACGGCGCCGTACGTGCTGTTCTTCCCGGCCGTGGCGCTCTCCGTCACCGTGCTGGCCTTCATCATGCTGGGCGACGCGGTGCGCGACGCCCTCGACCCGAAGCTTCGCTGAGCGAGGGGAGCGCAACGTGAGTACAGCTGTGGACGCCAGCAGGTCCGAGCGGGCCGCGTCGTACGAGGGGCCGCTGCTCGACGTCCGCGACCTGCACGTCGAGTTCGTCACCCGGGACGGCGTGGCCAAGGCGGTCAACGGGGTCGACTACAGCGTCCGGGCGGGGGAGACGCTCGCGGTGCTCGGCGAGTCCGGTTCGGGCAAGTCGGTGACCGCGCAGGCGATCATGGGCATCCTGGACATGCCGCCGGCCCGGATCCCGCGCGGGGAGATCCGCTTCCGCGGTCGGGACATGCTGAAGATGGGCAACGAGGAGCGGCGCAGGATCCGCGGCCAGAAGATCGCGATGATCTTCCAGGACGCGCTGTCCTCGCTCAACCCGGTGCTGACGGTGGGCTTCCAGCTCGGCGAGATGTTCCGCGCCCACCGGGGGGCGTCCCGCAAGGAGGCCAAGGACAGGGCCGTCGAACTGATGGACCGGGTGCGGATCCCGGCGGCCAAGCAGCGGGTGAACGACTACCCGCACCAGTTCTCCGGCGGCATGCGCCAGCGCATCATGATCGCCATGGCGCTGGCCCTGGAACCGGACCTGATCATCGCGGACGAGCCCACCACCGCGCTGGACGTCACCGTCCAGGCGCAGGTGATGGACCTGCTCGCGGAGCTCCAGGCGGAGTACAACATGGGCCTGATCCTGATCACCCACGACCTCGGCGTGGTCGCCGACGTCGCCGACAAGATCGCCGTGATGTACGCCGGCCGGATCGTCGAGACCGCCCCGGTGCACGAGCTGTACGCGCGCCCCGCGCACCCGTACACCCGCGGCCTGCTGGACTCCATCCCGCGGCTGGACCAGAAGGGCCAGGAGCTCTACGCCATCAAGGGCCTGCCGCCCAACCTGCTGCGGATCCCCCAGGGCTGCGCCTTCAACCCGCGCTGCCCGCGGGCGCAGGACCGCTGCCGGGCCGAGGTGCCGGAGCTGTACCCGGTCGCCGAGGACGACGGCGCCCCGCTGGCCGGGCGGGGCAGCGCCTGCTTCTTCTGGAAGGAGACCCTCCATGGCCGCTAACGGGTCCACCGCACTGGGTGCCGCGGTGCCGGAGGAGGCCGCCTTCGCCCAGGAAGTGCCGCGCGGCGAGCCGATCCTCGAAGTCCGGGACCTGGTCAAGCACTTCCCGCTGACCAAGGGCGTGCTGTTCAGGAAGCAGGTCGGCGCCGTGAAGGCCGTCGACGGGATCTCCTTCGACCTGAGGCAGGGCGAGACGCTGGGCGTCGTCGGCGAGTCCGGCTGCGGGAAGTCCACGCTGGCCAAGGTGCTGATGAACCTGGAGCCGGCCACCGGGGGATCGGTCCGCTACAAGGGCGAGGAGATCTCCCGGCTGTCCGGGTCGGCGCTGAAGGCCGTCCGCCGCAACATCCAGATGGTGTTCCAGGACCCGTACACCTCGCTGAACCCGCGCATGACGGTCGGCGACATCATCGGGGAGCCCTTCGAGATCCACCCCGAGGTGGCGCCCAAGGGGGACCGCCGCAAGGCCGTCCAGGACCTGCTGGACGTGGTCGGGCTCAACCCCGAGTACATCAACCGCTATCCGCACCAGTTCTCCGGAGGGCAGCGCCAGCGCATCGGCATCGCAAGGGGGTTGGCGCTCAGGCCGGAGATCATCATCTGTGACGAGCCGGTCTCCGCGCTGGACGTGTCGGTGCAGGCGCAGGTGATCAACCTGCTGGACAAGCTGCAGGGGGAGTTCAACCTCTCGTACATGTTCATCGCGCACGACCTCTCCATCGTCCGGCACATCTCGGACCGGGTCGGCGTGATGTACCTCGGCAAGATGGTCGAGATCGGCAGCGATGCCGAGATCTACGACCACGCCACCCACCCGTACACCCAGGCGCTGCTCTCCGCCGTCCCCGTGCCGGACCCGACGGCCCGGGAGTCGCGGGACCGGATCGTGCTCACCGGGGACGTGCCCTCGCCGGCCAACCCGCCGTCCGGCTGCCGCTTCCGCACCCGCTGCTGGAAGGCGCAGGACCGCTGCGCGGCCGAGATCCCGCTGCTCGCCTCGCCGTCCTGGCTGGGCGGGGCGGCCCGGCACGACTCGGCGTGTCACTTCGCGGCGGAGCGCGAAATCGGGCAGAGCGCGGCGGAGCGCGAGATCGGGCAGAGCGCGGCGGAGCGCGAGATGGGGCAGAGCGCGGCGGAGCGCGAGGTCGGGCAGGGCGGTACCGAGCCCGGTTAGCGGCTCGCGAGACCCAGGGCGCGCCCCCGCACCGGGGGTGCGCCCTTTCTTGTGATGGAAAAGAGACGTGCCGCGCGATTCCGCAAGTGGGGTCGGGTCGTTGATAGTTGCTCTGCGCGTACAGGTGCTCGCCGCTGCGCTGGGGGAGGGCTGCTCGGATGGACATGGTGGAGGTGATCGGCGGCGGTCGGGAGAACCTGGTGCCCGGGACCCCGCTGCTGGAGGTCGACGACCTGCACGTCGAGTTCCGTACCCGGGACGGCGTGGCCAGGGCCGTCAACGGGGTGAGCTACTCGGTGTCGGCCGGGGAGACGCTGGCGGTGCTGGGTGAGTCCGGTTCGGGCAAGTCGGTGACCGCGCAGGCGATCATGGGCATCCTGGACACGCCGCCCGGGCGGATCACCGGCGGGCGGATCCTCTACCGCGGCGAGGACCTGCTGACCATGGGCTCCAGGGCCCGGCGGTTCGTCCGGGGCCAGAAGATCGCGATGATCTTCCAGGACGCGCTGTCCTCGCTCAACCCGGTGCTCAGCGTGGGGTACCAGCTCGGCGAGATGTTCCAGGTGCACCGCGGCGCCAGCCGCAAGGAGGCCAGGGAGAGGGCCATCGAGCTGATGGACCGGGTGCGGATCCCGGCGGCCAGGCAGCGCGTCGGTGACTACCCGCACCAGTTCTCCGGCGGCATGCGCCAGCGCATCATGATCGCCATGGCGCTCTCCATGGAGCCGGACCTGATCATCGCGGACGAGCCCACCACCGCGCTGGACGTCACCGTGCAGGCCCAGGTGATGGACCTGCTGGCCGAGTTGCAGCACGAGTTCCACATGGGGCTGATCCTGATCACCCACGACCTCGGCGTGGTCGCCGACGTCGCGGACACGATCGCGGTGATGTACGCGGGCCGGATCGTCGAGACGGCCCCGGTGCGCGACCTGTACGCGCGCCCCGCCCACCCGTACACCCGGGGACTGCTCGACTCGATCCCGCGGCTGGACCAGAAGGGGCAGAACCTCCACGCCATCAAGGGCCTGCCGCCCAGCCTCCTGGAGATCCCGCAGGGCTGCGCGTTCAACCCGCGCTGCGACCGGGTGCAGGACCGCTGCCTGAGCGAACTCCCGCCGCTGGTGCCGATGGTGGACGCCGAGGGCGCCGAGCTGCCGGGCCGTCGCAGCGCCTGCCACTTCTGGCGGGAGACCCTGCACGGCTGAGGGCGCCGGGGCGCCGCCGGCGCCTACCGCTCGAAGCCGACGTTCTCCCAGACGATGTCGGACAGCCCCTGGGCGCCGATGTTGGCGAGGTTGGCGCGGGCGCCGTACAGCTGCGGGCGCTGGTAGAGCGGCAGCACGCCGGCCACCTTCCACAGCTCGCCGTCGGCCTGGTTGATCGCCTCGGAGGCGGTGGCCGCGTCGGGCGCGGCGGCGGCCCGGTCGAGGGCGGCGTCCACCGCCGGGCTGCCCGCGCCGACGTGGTTGGTGCCGCCGTTCTGGACGAAGTCGGCGCGGTTGCCGCTGGCCGGGAAGGGCGTGCCGAGCAGCGAGTACGCGGTGATGTCGAAGTCGCCGCGGTTGACGTACTTGTCGAAGAACTCGTTGGCGGCGGAGGTGACCGTGGTGACCTTGATGCCGATGTCCTTGAGCGTCCTGGTGGCGCTGTCGGCCTCGCTCTGCGCCTGGGTGACGCCGGCCGGGATGACCATCCGCAGGTTCAGCTCGCGGCCGTTGCGCTTGCGGACGTCGCCGTCGAGCCGCCAGCCGGCCGCGTCCAGCTTGCGGGCGGCCTCGGCGGGGTCGTAGCGGCTGAGGCCGAGGGAGTTGTCCCGGTAGGCGTTCTGGTTGGCGACCAGCAGGTGGTTGTTGAGCGGGGCGGCTGGCCAGTCCAGGCCGTTCAGGTCGGAGCGGATGACGGCGTCCCGGTTGATGGCCTGGAAGACGGCCTGGCGGACGGTCGCGTCGCTGAGCGCCGGGGTGCGGGCGTTGAGGGTGAGCTGGCGGAAGTCGGGCCCGCCGGCCCGGCGGACGGCGGCGCCCTTGGTGCTCTTGATGGTCTGGTAGCCGGCGACGTCCGGGCCGTTGTTGAAGAGGTCGATCTCGCCCTTGGCGAAGGCGGGGGCCATGGCGTTGGGCAGCATGGCGTGGAAGACGATCCGGTCCAGCATCGGCTTGTCGCCCCACCAGGCGGGGTCGGCGACCAGTGTGATGGTCTGGGCGGCGCGGTCCAGCCGTTCGACCTTGAACGGGCCGGCGGTGACCGGGATCGCGTCCAGGTAGGCGGAGTTGAACAGCTCCGGGGTGGCGAGCCGGCTCGCGGGCAGCAGCGGGGCGTTGGCGGCGCCGTTGAACATCGACTGCCACTCGGAGAACGGCCGGTCGAAGGTCATCACCGCCTGGAAGTCGTCCTTGCCCCGCTCGACCGAGGAGACCTGTTCGAAGCCGGTGTTGCTGGCGGGCCGGTAGGCCGGGTCCTTCCCGTTCAGCGCGCGCCAGTTGGCTTCGAGGTCGCGCCAGGTGATCGGGGTGCCGTCGGACCAGTGGGCCTTCGGGTTGAGCGTCCAGACGACGACCTGCCGGCCGTCCCGCAGCTCCGCGTGGGCGTCTTGCAGGTAGGCCGGGTTGACGGTCTGGGTGCCGGCCGCGTCGGAGCGGAAGAAGGTCGGCAGCAGCGGCTTGCTGACGCTGATCGTCGAGGACTCGCTGCCGTCGGTCTGGATCGGCGACCACTGGCGGGAGAACTGGGCGATCGCCAGGTGCAGGGTGCCGCCCTGGCGCAGCTGGGAGCGCTCGCGCGGGTTGACGTCGATCGAGGTGAGCTTGGGGGCCCCGGTGGCGGACGGCCCGTCCGCGGCGGCGCCACCCTGGCCGGAGGCGCACGAACAGAGCGTCAGTGAGAGCGACAGGGCGGTGAGACCGGCGAGCAGAGCCGTCCGGTGCTGGAGGCGGCGGCTCATCGGCGTGCTCCCCGAGGTGGCTGTGGCGGAAGGTGTGGCGTCACATCTTGCTGACCGGGAGGGGGAGTTGTCGAGGGGCGGGCCGGATGCCGGCCCGCCCCCCGATCGGTGCGGTCGCTGCTCAGGCGACGGTGAACTTGAAGGTGCGGTCCTTCTCGCCGGTCTTGTCGAGCAGCGAGGTGACGGCGTCCGCGACGTCCTGCGGGGTGATCGCGGCGTTCTGGCCGTTCTTCTTGACCTTCACCTTGTCGAACACGCTGCCCAGCTGGCCGTTCAGCGCGTCGAGGTCCCACTTGGGCACGATCTTGCCGGAGGCGTCCGGGACGAGCGTGAGCGTCTTGGCGGCGACCTGCTTGCCGAAGATCCACTTCTTGGCGCCGGCCAGGACGTACACGTTGCCGTTGAGCGCGGACTTGCCGAGGCTGTCCGCGGCGGCTTGCAGGGCCTGCGGGGAGACCTTGGGCTGGGCGGCCGTCACGGCGAGCGCGATCGGCTGCTCGGGCTTGCCGGCGGCGCGGTCGCGGTAGGCCTGCTCGACCACGTCGAGGGCGCTCGCCGAGTCGACGGCCTGGCCGGCCCGGCCGGGCACCACGACCGGGTCGCCGTTGTCGGCGAACTTGACGTAGCCCTCCTGAAGGCCCTGGCCCGAGCCGGAGGCCAGGGTGTCCAGGGCGGCCTTGAGCTTGGCCCGGTCCACCTTGACGTCCGGTGCGACCGCCTTGGTGCCGCCCTTCAGCGACTTGATGACGTCGACCGGGCTGTAGCTGTGCTGGGCGAGGCCGTCCACGGTGCCCGTGGTGTCGAAGCTCAGCCCGGCGACGGTCGGGTCGAGGTTCAGCGCCTGGTCGCCGACCTTCAGCTTGAGCGGCTGCTGGCCGGTCTTGCCGACGGTCTCGTCGAGCTGGTGGATCGCCTGGTCGCGGCTGTTGCCGCCGATGTCGGTGCCGAGCACCACGGTGCCCTTGGGGATGTCGGACTGGTTGAGCATCAGGCCGGTGCCGTACGCGGCGGCGCCGAGGAACAGCACGAAGCCGAAGCCGTACACGCCCAGCTTGACCAGCTTCTTGCCGGCGCTGGCCTTCGGCTTGGCCTTGCCCTTGGTCTTGGCGGGCGCGGGCGCGGGCGCGGGCGCGGACTCGGTCCTGGCCGGCTGCGGTGCGGGCCGGGGGCCCGGGGCGGGGGTCGGCAGCGGGGTGAACTCGGTGGCCTCCGGGTCCGGTCCGGGCTGCTGCGGGTGCCCGGGGGCGGTACCGGGGGCGCCGGGGAAGAGCCCGCCGGGGGCCGGGTGGGCGAAGGTGTCCTGGCCCGGCGCGGCGGGGCGCTGGGCGGCGAACGGGTCGGCACCGGCCGGGGCCGAGGCGAACAGGCCGGGCTGCGGGCGGACTTCGCCGCCGTGCGCGGCGCCGTTCTGCGGAAGGCCCGGTATGGCGGCGGGCGGCGGGGTGCCCTCGCGGATCGGCTCGAAGCCGTCGACCGAGGTGTCCTCCGGGTCCGTCGCGCCGGCCGCCGGGCCCTGCGGGCGGGCGCCCGGGCGCGGGCCCTGCTGCGGCCGTCCGTCGGACTGCCGGCCGTTGCGCCGGCCGCCGTTCTGCTGGGCGTCCTGCTGCGGGCGGTCGTCGCGCCGGCCACGGGCTCCGGCCGTGGGCGCCATCGGGGCGAACGGGTCGGCGGTGGGCGGCGCGAAGGGGGAGGCGGCCTCGTACACGCCGGGCTCCTCCGCCGGGGCCTGCGCACCGGGGCCGGCGGGGAACGGCGCACCGTTCGGATTCGGGGCCGGGTTCGGGGCCTGGGCCTGGGCGGGCACCGGTCGGCCGTTCGGACGGGCCGCGCCCTGGGCGGGGCGGGCACCGTTCGGGCGGGCGCCGGGGGCCGGGGCGGCCGTCGGCCGGGGCTCGGCGGCGGCGGGCGCGGCCGGGGCCTCCGGCGCGCCCGGGGTGTTCGGGGCACCGGCCGGTACGGCGGTCGGCGCCGGCTCGGCCTTCTTCTGCCGGGGCCGGAACCAGGCGCCGGTGGACTCGGCCTCGGACGTCGCCGGCGGGATCGGCGGGACCTGCCACTCCGGCGGCAGTTCCGGCGGGGTGGCCGTGCGGGCGCCGCCCTCCATCACCCCGAGGACGGGGGAGGAGGGCGCGGACCGGTGCCGCGGGCCGCCCGGCTCGGGGACGGCCGCCGGGGCCTCCTCGCCCGGGCCGTCCTCGTTCTTGACGGTGCTGCGGACCACGACCGGCGGGATCGGGCGCGACCCGGGGATGTTGATCCGGACCCGGGTCGTCAGGGTGGTCTCGGTCTTCGGGCCGTCGTCCTCGCCGCCCGACGCGGCGCCCTGGGCGGCACCGGCCCGGTCGCCGCCCGGGAGCCCCGGTGTGCCGTAGGGCGGGGTGCCCGACGGGTAGGCGTCCGGACCCGTACGCCGGGGCGTCGGGTGGGCGTTGTCAGATTCGCGGCTGCTCAATGCTGCTCTGCTCCGGGTTCGCGGGCGGGCCGTGCGGCGCGACCGCGGTTCGTGGTCGCCGGGCCTGGGCGGGCGGCGGTCGGGTACGGCGTTCTGCGGGACCACCATACTGGGAAGAACAGAGCGGCGAACGGCTTCGGACAGATCCTGATACGTCCGGTTCCTCCGGTATGAGAGTACGGCCGCGCGCTCCTGACTGCGCGTCGTGCGCGGTGCGTACGTGCCCCGCGGGCGGGTTCAGCGCGGCGGGCCGGGCACGCCCGGGAACCAGCTGCCGCGGGTCGGCAGGGTGGCGCAGATCACGCCCAGGACCGAGCCGCCGAACAGCCAGCCGAGCGAGGTGGCGTTGGACCACAGCACGTTGTCGCCCTCCGGCCGGGGCACGATCACCAGCAGCATCGCCATGAACCAGCCGGCCGCGGGCAGTGCCGCGCCCAGCCGGGTGCCGGTGACCCGTAGGCCGCCGTAGAAGGTGGCGCCGGTCGCCGCGAGCGCCAGCAGGACCCCCACGGGCGGCCACAAGGCCTGCACGAAGGATCCGCAGACCGACACCGCGACACCCAGCAGGAAGAACAGGACGTAGGCCGCGATCCGGGCGGCGCGCGGGGGCTGAGGCTCGGCCAGCCGTTCCCCGCGGGTGCCGAGGACGGCCGCCGGGAACGAGCGGCGCGGCGGCCGGGCGGCGGCGGGCTCGGTCATCGGACGCTCTCCTCGGCGGTGGCGGTGGCGGTGGCGGTGGGCAGCGGGTCGGCGGCGGGCGACAGCCCCGCGAACAGGTCGTCCTCGGGCCGCTCCGGCCCGGCCTGGCCGCGTACCAGCTGGTAGTACTCGGTGGCGACCAGCGGCTGGCCGAGGTCGTTGGAGAGCGCGAAGAAGGCGCCGTCCACGGTGATCTGAGTGGCGTGCGCGGCCATCGCGGCGGCCTTGCGCCCGGCGTACGCGGAGCCGTCCAGCACGGTGGTGACCACCTCGTCGGCCACCACCCCGGGAACGTCGGCGGGCCGGGCCGTCCCGGGGAAGGACGCCCGGGCGGCGGTCTCGGCGAGCCCGGCCTCGATCACCGAGCGGGGCATCCGGTTCCAGTACACCTTGGCGATCCGCCAGGCCGGGCCCAGCTCCGGGCGGTGCGCCGGATCGGCCGCCAGCTCGTACGCGCGCATCGCGACCCGGTGCGCCTGGATGTGGTCCGGGTGCCCGTAGCCGCCGTTCTCGTCGTAGGTGACCAGCACCTGCGGCCGGACCTCGCGGACCACCGCGACCAGGTGGCCGGCCGCCTCGTCGAGGTCGGCCCGCCAGAAGCAGCCGGGCACGTCGTTGTCGGGCAGGCCCATCATCCCGGAGTCGCGGTAGCGGCCAGGGCCGCCGAGGAAGCGGAGGTCGGTGACGCCGAGCGCGCGCATCGCCGCGGTCAGCTCGCCGATCCGGTACGCGCCGAGGGTGCCTTCCCGATCGGCCGTCAGATGGGCCAGCCCGGGCGGGATCACCTCGCCGCCCTCGCCGAGGGTGCAGGTCACCAGGGTGACCTGGGCGCCCTCGGCGGCGTACCGGGCCATGGTGGCGCCGTTGCCGATCGACTCGTCGTCGGGGTGGGCGTGCACCAGGAGCAGGCGGCGGCCGGTAGTCGCGGTCATGGGAGGAAGCCTAACGACCGCCGTGGCGGGGTCAGAGCTTCAGGCCGTTGATCATCCCGGCGAGGTTGCTGGTGACCTGGCTGATCGACGGCGCGATCGAGCTGGACGCCAGGTAGAAGCCGAGCAGCGCGCAGATGATCGCGTGCGCGAGCTTCAGCCCGGAGCGGCGGATCAGTACCACCACGATGACCAGCATCAGCATGGCTGCGGAGACGGACAAAGCCATGTCGGCTCACACCCCTTCTCGGGTGCGCCACCCCCTGGGGAGGGTGACGGTGGGACCGTACGGGACTTGCGGTCGGGCGACCGTGGCCGGGACGGGCCCGACGATCACTCGCCCGACCAGTCATACCCGATGAGTAAGGGGATCATTACATTCGGTGAGTCTCCACACGCCGGGGTACGGAGGCACTCGTAGGGCGCATGGGCCGGTCGGAGGGGGTATGGGCGCCTTTGGGGCGTACTCGGGAACGATGCTCCGAACGAGTGATCACCGGCGCCCGGCAGCGGGAGTACGGCGTCGTAGGGTCTGGTGCCATGACCTCCCACACCCCTGCGGACACCTTCCCCCGGCAGTACGCGCGGACCCTGCGCTACACCGTCGGCGCGCCCCGCTCCTTCTCCGTCGCACCGGACGGCTCGCGGGTCGTCTTCCTGCGCTCCCGATCGGGCGGCGACCGGGCCAACCTGCTCTGGACCCTCGACACCGCCACCGGCGAGGAGCGGATCGCCGCCGACCCGGCCGTGCTGCTCGGCGGCGGCGAGGAGGACCTCTCGCCCGCCGAGAAGGCCCGCCGCGAGCGCAGCCGCGAAGGCTCGGCCGGCATCGTCGGCTACGCCCTGGACGCGGCCGGCCGGCTGGCCGCCTTCGCCCTCTCCGGCCGGCTGTTCACCGCCGACCTGGCCACCGGCGCCACCGCTGAACTGCCCGCCCAGGGCCCGCTGCTGGACCCGCGGGTCTCCCCGGACGGCAGCCACGTCGCCTACGCCAACACCGCCGGCGAACTGCGCCTCACCCGCGCCGACGGCACCGCCGACCGGGTGCTCGCCGAGCCCGACGGCCCGAACGTCACCTGGGGGCAGGCCGAGTTCATCGCCCAGGAGGAGATGAGCCGCGACCGGGGCTTCTGGTGGTCCCCCGACGGCGACCGGCTGCTGGTCGAGCGCGCCGACGACACCCCGGTGCGCCGCTGGTGGATCGCCGACCCGGCCAACCCGCAGCGCGAGCCCGCCGAGGTCGCCTACCCGGCCGCCGGCACCGCCGACGCCGAGGTCGGCCTCTGGGTGCTCGACCTGGACGGCGGCCGCACCGAGGTGGTCTGGGACCGCACGGCCTTCCCGTACCTCGCCCGGGTGCACTGGTCCGCGGGCGGCGTGCCGCTGCTGCTCGTCCAGGCCCGCGACCAGCGCAGCCAGCTGGTCCTCGGCCTCGACGTGGCCACCGGCGCCACCGAGGTGCTGTTCGAGGAGCGCGACGACGCCTGGCTGGAGCTGTTCCAGGGCGTCCCGGCCTGGACCCCGGACGGCAAGCTGGTCCGGATCTCCGACGAGGGCGGCGTGCGGGCGCTGGTGATCGGCGACCAGGCCGTCACCGGGGCCGACCTGCACCTGCGCTCGGTGGTCGCCGTCACCGACGCCGAGGTGCTGTTCACCGCCTCCGGCGGCGCCGCGGAGACCGACCCCGAGCCCGGCTGGATCGCCGTCGGCCGGATCAGCCACGACGGCAAGCGGCTCGGCTGGGAGTCCGCCAACGGTCGTCCGTTCACCTCCGTCACCAGCGCCGTGCACGCGGGCGGGATCACCGTGCGCGCCACCGCCGAGCCCGACCTGCCCGGCACCCTCGTCCAGGTCGCCCGCGACCTGCCCGAAGGCGTGGTCGTCGACGACGTCGCCACCATCGCCTCCTACGCCGAGACCCCGGTCATCACCGCCCGCCCGGTGTTCCGCTTCGCCGGCGAGCGCCGCATCCCGGCCGCGGTCTTCCTGCCCACCGGCTACGACCGCGAGCGGGACGGCCTGCTGCCCGTCCTGATGGACCCGTACGGCGGCCCGCACGGCCAGCGCGTCGTCCAGGCGCACAACCCGCACCTCAACTCGCAGTGGTTCGCCGACCAGGGCTTCGCCGTGGTCGTCGCCGACGGGCGCGGCACCCCCGGCCGCAGCCCGGCCTGGGAGAAGTCCATCGCCTTCGACTTCGCCGGGGCCACCCTCGACGACCAGGTCGACGCGTTGCAGGCGCTCGCCGAGGAGTTCCCGCTGGACCTCGGCCGGGTCGCCATCCGCGGCTGGTCGTACGGCGGCTACCTCTCCGCGCTCGCCGTGCTGCGCCGCCCCGACGTCTTCCACGCGGCCGTCGCCGGCGCGCCGGTGACCGACTGGGAGCTGTACGACACCCACTACACCGAGCGCTACCTCGGCCACCCGGCCGAGCGGCCCGAGGTGTACGCGGCCAACTCGCTGACCGGCTACGCCGCCGGGCTGGAGCGGCCGCTGATGATCATCCACGGCCTGGCGGACGACAACGTGGTCGCCGCGCACACCCTGCGGCTGTCCTCCGCGCTGCTCGCGGCCGGCCGCCCGCACACCGTGCTGCCGCTGTCCGGTGTCACGCACATGACGCCGCAGGAGGAGGTCGCGGAGAACCTGCTGCTGCTCCAGGTCGACTTCGTGAAGCGCGCGCTGGGCCTCTGACACCCAGCCTGACCTGCGGTCGTGCGGCCGGTACCCCTGACCCGGGTACCGGCCGCAGCCATGACATCCGTCATACCGAAGGCACGACGGCGGACACTGCCGCCGCACCCCGCCCGCACGGGACTCTGAGGTGGTGCGAACGACACCGATCGCGACACCGATCGCGACCACGGGCGCGACACCACCAGGGGAGAAGAACGGGACGATGAGCACCGAAGTGGCCGCCTTCCGCGGCGTCGGCAAGAGCTACGGGCGGGTGTGCGCCGTGGACGACCTCAACCTCGTGCTGCGCCCGGGCGAGACCGTCGCCCTGCTCGGCCCGAACGGCGCCGGCAAGTCCAGCAGCCTTGACCTGCTGCTCGGCCTGCGCCAGCCCGACCAGGGCAGCGTCACGCTGTTCGGCGGCACCCCGCGGGAGGCGATCGCGGCCGGCCGGGTCGGCGCGATGCTGCAGAGCGGCGGGCTGATGGCCGACGTCAAGGTCCGCGAACTGGTCGAGCTCGCCCGCGACGTGCACCCGCGCGGCCGGTCGGTCGAGGAGGTGCTGGCCGATGCCGGGATCACCGAACTGGCCGAGCGCCGGGCCGACAAGCTGTCCGGCGGCCAGGAACAGCGGGTCCGCTTCGCGCTCGCGATCGCGGGAGACAGCGACCTGATCGTGCTGGACGAGCCCACCACCGGCATGGACGTCACCGTCCGGCAGGCGTTCTGGGCGAGCATGCGGGCGCAGGCCGACGCCGGGCGCACGGTGCTGTTCGCCACCCACTACCTGGAGGAGGCGGACTCGATCGCCGACCGCGTCCTCGTCCTGCACCGGGGCCGGCTGATCGCCGACGGCAGCTCCGCCGAGATCAAGGCGCGCGCCGGAGCCCGTCGGGTCGCCTTCGAACTCCACGACGTGGACGGTGAGTTCGACGAAGGCGTGCTGCGCCTGCTGCCGGGCGTGCAGTCCCTGGACGTCACCGCCCGGGTGCCGGGCGTGCGGACCGTCCGGATCCGCACCGCGGACGCCGACGCCAGCGTCGCCGGGCTCTACCGGGCGGGCCTGTACCCGCGCGGGCTGGAAGTCACCGGCCTCGGCCTGGAACAGGCCTTCCTGACCATCACCGGCGCGCAGGACCAGCGCGAGGACGCGAAGGAGACCGTGCGATGACCACCCTGATCCGGCTGGAGATCCTGCGGACCTTCCGCAACCGGCGCTACCTGGTCTTCACCATCGCCTTCCCGGCGCTGATGTACTTCTTCTTCACCCACGCCTACGGCTCCTCCCCACTGGCCGGCGGCCTGTCGGCGAAGACCTACTTCATGGTCTCGATGGCCACCTTCGGCGCGGTCGGCGCGGTGCTCACCGGCAGCGCGCAGCGGATCTCGCTGGAGCGCAAGAGCGGCTGGGTGCGCCAGCTGCGGCTCACCGCGCTGCCCGGCCGGGCGTACACCCTCGGCAAGATCGCCGCGAGCTCGGTGACCACGCTGCCGGCGATCCTGGTGGTCTTCGCGCTCGGCGCGGTCCAGGGCGTGTCGCTCGGTGCGGCGCAGTGGGCCGGTCTGGCGGCGGCGCTGTGGCTGGGCAGCTTCGTGTTCGCGGCGCTCGGGGTCGCGCTCGGGTACGCGGCGGCGCCGGACTCGGTGCAGACCATCGTGATGATCACCTACATGGTGATGGCGCTGTTCGGCGGGACGTGGTTCCCGGTGAGCGGCTCGCTGGAGAAGTTCGCCCGGTTCAACCCGGTATACCTGTACAACCAGCTGGCCGCGTTCACCCAGCCCGGGCACTCCCTGGACACCGGCGCGGTCGCCGGGCTGGCCGCCTTCCTCGCGGTGTTCGTCGTCGCCGCGGCGGCGCTGTACCGCCGCGACACCCGCCAGGCATGATGACCGGCATGACCGAGCCGCGCCAGACCCGCCGATCCGACGAGCAGCCGGAGGCGGGTCCGGCGCGCACGTCGTTCATGACCGTCCCGGGCTCGCCGATCGAGACCAGGCGGCAGCTGCTGGTCAAGGTCAGCTGGATGCTGCTGTGGACGATCTACCTGGCCTACCCGGTGGGCAACCTGCTGCACGGCGGGCACGGGACGGCCGCCCGGGTGTTCGGCTGGCTCTGCCTGGCGGTCTTCGTCGGCAGCTACGTCCTGCTGGTGATCTTCCGCTCGATGGTCGGGATGCGGCCCCGGGCCTGTCGGCTGATCGTCGCGATGATGGTCGTGCTCGCGAGCGTCTCGGCCTTCGTCCTCGGTGAGGCCTTCCTGACCCTCTTCACCTACGCCTCGGTGTGCGTCGCCGTGATCCTGCCGGTGCGCTACGCGCTGCCCGGTGTCGCCGCCATGGCCGCGCTCACCGCCACCGTCGGCGTGCTGAGCCACGCCGGCGGCGACACCATCCCCACCCTGGCCCTCACCTCCTTCCTCGCCGGCGCCGCGATGACCGGCATGCAGCGGCTGGTCGCCACCATGAAGGAACTGCGCGAGGCCCGCGCCGCCGTCGCCCACCTGGCCGCCTCCGAGGAACGGCTGCGCCTCTCCCGCGACCTGCACGACCTGCTCGGGCACTCGCTGTCGCTGATCACGCTGAAGAGCGAACTGGCCGGGCGGTTCATGGACGCCGGCAAGGACGAGGCGGCGCGGGCGCAGGTCGCCGACATCGAGCAGGTCGCCCGGCAGTCGCTGATCGACGTCCGGGAGGCGGTGACCGGCTTCCGCCGCCCCACCCTGCCGGTCGAACTCGCCGCCGCCCGCACCGCGCTGGCCGCCGCACAGGTCAGGCTGGAGGCCGCGCCGGAACTGGCCGACACCTGGCCGGGGCTCGCCGACGAGGAGGCGGGCGCGCTGGCCTGGGCACTGCGCGAGGCCGTCACCAACATCGTCCGGCACGGCGAGGGCGCCACCGTCTGCACCGTCACGGCCGACGAGAGCTGGGAGGGCGGCGGCGAGCGCTACGCCGTCCTGGAGATCGCCGACAACGGGCGCGGACCGGGCAAGTCCCAGCCGGGCAATGGGCTTTCGGGCCTGGAGGAGCGGCTGGCCCTGGTCGGCGGGCGGCTGGAGGCCGGGCCGGGCGAGCGGGGCCGGGGCTTCCGGCTCCGGGCCTTCGTCCCGCTGCGGGTGGTCACCGCGCCGGCCGGTACGGAACCCGGCCGGTCGGGTTGACCGTCCTCCCCGGCATGGCTACCGCACTCATCCTCGGTTTCGACCCGCACACCGTCCCCGGCATGGACGGCGACGGCCTGCGGGCCGTCCTCGACGCCGAACTCGCCCGCTTCGCCGACCACGGCATCGACGCGTCGATGGCCCTGGTCGCGCCCGACGAGACGGCCGGGCCCGTGATCATCGCCGCCCTCGCCGGCCGGGACTGGGATGTCGTCGTCATCGGCGGCGGCATCCGCAAGCCCGAACCCGCCCTGCCCTTCTTCGAGCTCGTCGTCAACCTCGTCCGCCGCCACGCCCCGCAGGCCGCCATCGCCTTCAACACCAGTGGCTCCGACAGTGTCGAGGCCGCGCAGCGCTGGCTCTGACCCGCGTCCGGCGCGGGAAGTCGGCCTGGCCGACTTCCCGCGCCGGTTTCCTATGCCGACGGCCGGCCGTCGGCGAGGGCGCGGCCGAACCGGAGCGCGGGGCGGTCGTCGAGGGTGAGTTCGGCGACGACCGCGAAGCCGTTGCGGGTGAGGACGGTCTGGGAGGCGAGGTTGTCGAGGGTGGTGACGGCGGTCAGCGACGTGAGGGCGTAGTCCGCGGCGGCCAGCCGGCAGAGGTGGGCGACGGCGGTGGTGGCGACGCCCCGGCCGGTCGCGTGTTCGCCGACGCGGTAGCCGAGTTCGGCGGTGCCGTCGGTGATGTCGACGAGGTTGACGCGGCCGAGGACGGCGCCGGCCGCGTCGAGGACGACGTGGAACCGGCAGACGCCGGAGTCCTGTTCGGCGAGCAGGGCGGCGTGGCGGGCCGGGAAATCGGCGAAGTAGGCGTCACCGCGGTCCGGAACGGTCCGCGCGAACCAGGCGCGGTTGGCGCGCTCGAAGGCCAGCAGGGCGTCGGCGTGGTCCGGGCGGAGGCGTTCCAGGTTCAGCATGCCGCCAGTCTGGCCCGCAGGCCTTCGGCGAGCCAGGCGAATACCTTCCGCGGCCTCTCCGGCGCCCCTCTAAGGTCGTGGCCATGAGTGACATTCAGAACGGGGCCCTGATCCGCGTGCTGCTCGCCGAGGACCAGGGGATGGTCCGGGAGGCGCTGGCGGCGCTGCTCGGGCTGGAGGGGGACATCGACGTCGTCGCGCAGGTGGGGCGCGGGGACGAGGTGGTGGCGGCGGTGCTGGCGCACGAGGTGCAGGTGGCCGTGCTGGACATCGAGATGCCGGGGATGACGGGCATCGAGGCGGCCGCCGAGCTGCGTCGGAACGCGCCGGGGACGAGGGTGGTGATCGCGACGACCTTCGGCCGGCCGGGGTACCTGCGGCGGGCGATGGAGTCGGGGGCGGACGCGTTCCTGGTGAAGGACGCGCCGGCCTCGGAGCTGGCGGAGGCGATCCGGCGGGTGCTGCGCGGGGAGCGGGTGATCGATCCGGTGCTGGCGGCGGCCGCGCTGGCGGAGGGGGCGAATCCGCTGACGGCGCGCGAGCGGGACGTGCTGGGCGCGGCGGCGGACGGGGCGGTGAACGCGGACATCGCGCGGCGGCTGCACCTGTCGGAGGGGACGGTCCGCAACTACCTGTCGATGGCGATCCAGAAGACCGAGGCCCGCAACCGCACCGAGGCGGTGCGGATCGCCCGGGAGAAGGGCTGGCTCTGAGCGCGCCCCGGCTGACTCCGAGCGCGCCCCCGGCTGGTTCTGGGCGCGCCCCCGACTGGCTCCGAGCGAGTTCCCGGGCGGTCGTCAGTTGAGCCGGTGCCGGGCGGCCCGGGCCTCCTGGCGGACCTTGGCGGCGGTGTCGGGGTCGAAGGTGTCGAGGATCTGCGCGAAGGCGTCCATCTCGGCCGAGCCACCGAGGAAGTCGCCGGTGCGGACGAGGAGTTCGGCGCGTTCGAGGCGAAGCTGGGCGGGGTGGCGGGGCAGCAGGAGGGCGAGTTCGGTGGCCCAGAGCTGGGTGCGGGCGTGTTCGGGGCGGTCGGCGGCCCAGGCGCGGATGTTGCCGAGCACGCGCAGCACGAGGTCGAGCGGCTGGGCGGGGGTGAGCAGGTCGGGGCTGAACTCCTGCCCGGCGCCGCGGACCAGGCGTTCGGCGTCGTCCGGGTCGAGCAGCCGCCCGCCGTGGAAGGGGTCGGCGAGCACGTACTCGTCGCCGCCGCCCGGCCCGCCGACGGCGACGATGACGTGGCCGGGCAGCGCGATGCCGTGGACGGCGAGCCCGGCCCGCCGCCCGACCGCCATCCACACCAGGGACAGCATGATCGGCAGTCCGCGCCGCCGCCGCAGCACGTCGGGCAGCAGCGAGGATTCGAGCCGCCGGTAGTCGGACTGCCGCCCGTGGAAGCGTTCCCGCCCGCCGAGGACGGCGGCGAGCAGGGCGGCGGTCTCCTCCGGGCCGGCGGGGGCGCGTTCGGCGACGGCGAGCCGGACGGCGCTCGCGTGCCGGTCGAGGGCGGCCTCGCAGGCGGCGAGCAGGGCGTCCACGCTGGGCGGTTCCCCGGGGTCGTCCGGGTCGAGGACCGGGCCGTGTTCGGCGGCGGCGAGCAGGCAGAGCAGCACCGGGTCGGGATGCTCGGCGCGGGCGGCGGTCCGGAAGCGGTCTCTGCTCTGCTCGGTCACGGTGACGGCGACGGCTTTCGTACGACGGGCGGGCGAACGGCGGGCGAGGAGCGGCGGGCGGGCGGGGCGGCGGTGCGGGCGGGCGGTGCTACCCCTGGGGGAGAAGGGCGTAGTGGTAAGTGTGACTGGTCGTGAAGCCGAGTCCGTCATAGAGCGCGATCGCCCCGGTGTTGTCCGCCTCGACCTGGAGGTATCCACCGGTCGCCCCCTCCTCGGCGGCCCGGGCGGCGAGCACCGCCATGACGGTCGTGGCCAGCCCGGCCCGCCGGGCGTACGGCGCGACCTCGATCGCGCCGAAGCAGGCCCAGGGCCCGTCGACGACGCAGCGTCCGATCGCCAGCGGCGGCTGTCCGGGGGCGCCCGGCACGGTGGCGAACCAGACCGACGGCCCGCCGTGCAGCACCTGCCGGGCGGCCCGTTCCAGCGCCTCGTCCTCGCCGACCCGGCGGTAGAGCGAGAGCCAGGCCGGGTCGGCGGTCCGGGCGAGCCGGACCCGCTCGGGCCCGGAGCCGGCCCGGGCGAGCCCGGCCAGCGGGGCGGTGCGCACCAGGGTGGGCGCGTAACGGGCTCCCAGCCGGTCGAGCTCGGCCCGCAGCTCGTCCGGCGAGCCCGGGGTGATCACCTCGACGTACGCGGGAAGGCCGCGCGCCGCGTACCAGCGGTGGACGGCGGTGAGCGCGTCGGGCAGCGGCAGTCCGGGGTCACCGAGTGCCTGGACGGAGTTGGCGCGGCGGGTGAACCCGGCCGAGGCGCGCAGCGTCCACGCGCCGAGCGGCTCCTGTTCGACGGCGGGCCAGCCGCGGGCCGCGATCCGCTGGAGTTCGACGGGCGTGGCGGCGGGCAGCGGTGCGCGCCGGGCCGGGAAGAGCGGCACGACCTTGCCCGCGACCAGCAGCTTCTCGGGGAAGGAGACGGGGTCGCCGGTCCGCGGAGCGACCGTCAGTCCATGATCGTCCCACGATGTGAGCACGCCGATCGAATCCCGGAACACCGGCCGGTCGTCCACGAACCCCGAGAGGCGCCGGACGGACACGCGTCGTCCCACGTCAGAGCGATCTATCCGGACCTCCGGACGGTCCTGGGCCGGGCCGCCTGCCGTCATCTGGGCACCTCCTGTGCATTTGCGGTCTCCGACCCGCGATACTAGGGGCGGGCATCGACGACGCCGCGCTCACCGCGCACGCGAGCAGAACAGAACGGGCCGCCACGGCCCTTCCGAGGAGGAACGACAGCGTGACCTACGTCATCGCGCAGCCTTGTGTCGACGTGAAGGACAAGGCGTGCATCGAAGAGTGCCCGGTTGACTGCATCTACGAGGGCGAGCGATCGCTCTACATCCACCCGGATGAGTGTGTCGACTGTGGCGCTTGCGAGCCGGTCTGCCCGGTCGAGGCGATCTTCTACGAGGACGACACCCCGGAGGAGTGGAAGGACTACTACAAGGCGAACGTCGAGTTCTTCGACGATCTGGGTTCGCCCGGTGGCGCCTCGAAGCTGGGCCTGATCGAGCGCGACCACCCCTTCATCGCCGCTCTGCCGCCGCAGAACGCCGACCACTGACGATCGGTGGCATCTGAGCTGTGAACACCAACAGCACGCGCGCGCCGTTCCCGGGTCACCCGGGGGCGGCGCGCCGCCCATCTGGCCGAGGAAGGCTGTCCGACCTCCTGCCGGTCTTCCCCTGGGACAAGCTGGAGCCGTACAAGGCGACCGCGCTGGCCCACCCGGGCGGTCTCTGCGACTTCTCGGTGGGCACCCCGGTGGACCCGGTCCCCGAGGTGATCCAGAAGGCGCTGGCCGCCGCCACCGACACGCCGGGCTACCCGACGGTGTGGGGCCCGGTGGAGCTGCGCGAGGCGATCGCCGGCTGGCTGCACCGCCGCTGCGGCGCCGAGATCGGCCCGCAGGCCGTGCTGCCGACCGTCGGCTCCAAGGAGCTGGTGGCCTGGCTGCCGACCCAGCTCGGCCTCGGCCCGGGCGACCAGGTCGCCTACCCGCGGCTGGCCTACCCGACGTACGAGGTGGGCGCGCGGCTGTGCGGCGCGGAGCCGGTCGAGTACGACTCGGTGGACGAGCTGGACGGTTCGCGGGTCCGCCTGCTCTGGGTGAACTCGCCGTCCAACCCGACCGGCCGGGTGCTCGGCGCGGACGAGCTGCGCCGGGCGGTCGCCTGGGCCCGGGAGCACGGGGCGCTGCTGGTCAGCGACGAGTGCTACCTGGAGCTGGGCTGGTCCGCCGAGCCGGTCTCGGTCCTGCACCCGGACGTCTGCGGCGCGGGCCACGAGGGCCTGCTGGCCGTCCACTCGCTCTCCAAGCGCTCCAACCTGGCCGGCTACCGCGCCTCCTTCGTGGCGGGCGACCCGGTGGTGGTCAGGGAGCTGCTGGAGGTGCGCAAGCACGGCGGCATGATCGTGCCGGCGCCGGTCCAGGCGGCGACGATCGCGGCGCTGTCGGACGACGCGCACGTGGCGGAGCAGCGGGAGCGGTACGCGGCCCGGCGCTCGGCGCTGCGGGCGGCGCTGGAGGCGTACGGCTTCCGGGTCGAGCACTCGGAGGCGAGCCTCTACCTGTGGGTGACGCAGGACCGCCCGTGCTGGGAGACCGTGGCCGAGCTGGCCGGACTGGGCATCCTGGTGGCGCCTGGCGACTTCTACGGGCCGGCCGGCGAGTGCTTCGTCCGGGTCGCGTTCACCGCGACCGACGAGCGGGTGGCCGCGGCCGTGGAGCGGCTGAACGCGGCCCGCTGACCGACGCCGAAGGGGCCGGTGTTCCGAGAGCGGAACACCGGCCCCTTCGCCGTACCCGGGGCGGGTTACAGCGGCAGGCCGCTGATGCTGCCGCCGTTCACGCCGCCCAGCAGGCCGCCGATCGGGCCGAGCGCGCCGGTGAGGCCGGACAGCGGGTTGTTCGGGCCGAGGTCGGCGCCGCCGAGGCGGTTGGCCGAGCCGTGCTCGGCCAGGCCCAGGACGTCGGTGCCGGGCAGGGCGGGCAGCGCGCGCGCGACGGAGCCGAGCGGCAGCGCGTCGGTGACGGCGTTGGTGCCGGGGACGGCGCCGGCGAGCTTGTCGGCGCCGGGCAGGCCCTTGGCGATGGCGCCGGTCTGGGCGAGCCCGCCGACCGGGCTGGCCGCGGCGCTGCGGGTGCCGACGCCCTTGCCGGTGACGGCCTCGCCGAGCTTGCCGGCCAGTGCGGAGGCGACCTTCGGGGTGACGGCGGAGAGCTGGCCGGTGGTGGCGGCGGTCTGGTCGACCGGGGCGGTCAGCGAGCTGGCCTTCTCGTTCGCCTCGGGGAGCTGGTGGGCGACGATGTTGCCGGCGGCGTCGGCGGAGGCCGGTACGCCCGCGGCGACGGTGGCGGCGCCGGTGCTGCCGGCGGCCTGGCCCAGCTGGTGGGTGGTGTGCTGGAGGGTGGAACCGGTGTCGGTGTTGGTCAGCTGGCCCAGCGGCGCGGCCAGGTCGCTCTTGGGCAGCAGGGCGTCGCCGCCCAGGGCGGACGCGGAGCCGGCCGCGACCAGCGGGGTCGCGCCGGCCGCCACGAGCAGCGCGGCGCTGGCGATCCGTCGCGTGAGGGGGTGAGACATGGGGCTCCTCGGAGGGTCTGGGTCCGTCACGTCCGCCGGGCGGACTGACGGTGTTACCGCTTGAGAAGCCAGATGGTTTCGGCCTGGACCAGGAAAGTGTCTGACCGACCATCGGATCGTAGGACCGCCGTGACGGCGCCTGGCGGGGTCCGTACGGCCCCGTGGGCCCGGCGCCGGGCAAGGGGAGTGACGGTTCTCCGGCGGGGCCGCCACGGCGGGCTCCCGGTCCACCGGGGTTGACCGGATTCACCCGTCCGGCGGCCACCCGAACGTCAGTGCGTCAGCCCTTGTCGGACGTGGCGAGGGTGACCTGAACGAGCTTGGTCGACGTCCCGGAGGTCTGCGGCTGCCAGCCGTCCTCCGACTTGGTCTTGCGCCAGATCTTCCCGTCGTAGGCGACCGTCGCGATGCCCAGCTGCTGGGCCTGGGCGACCGCCCAGTGGGCGACCTCCCAGCCGCTCGCCCGCTCGGCGGTGATTCCGTCGTCGGTTCCGTCGGTCGAGGAGGTCAGCGCGGCGGCGGACGGGTCCGGGGTGAGCGAGACCGCGTTCTCGGCGCCCTTGATGGTCGAGGCGTACCCGGTGGCCGGGGTCACGGTGCGGCCGAACTCGCGGCGCACCCGGTCGGACAGCACCTGGGCCCGGTCCGCGGCGGTGGGCTGGACGGCGGCCGGGGAGACGGTGGAGCCCGCCGTGGGGGAGGGCGAGTCGACCGGATCCGGCTTGGCGTAGTCGTGCACCACGCAGGAGAACGAACCGGGCTCCCGGCCGGCCAGCGCCGAGGTGAGCAGCGTCGCCTTGGTCTCGTGCTTGGCGTACGCCTGCGGGTAGCCGCTCTTCTGCACGGCCTGGGCCGCGTCGGTCAGCGGCAGCCGGGTGTAGCCGGGCACCTTGACCAGGCCGTCCAGGAACTTGTTGGTCGCGTAGACCGGGTCCCCGATCTGCTGCGCCGTGCCCCAGCCCATCGAGGGCCGCTGCTGGAACAGGCCGATCGAGTCCCGGTCGCCGCCCGCGAGGTTGCGCAGCTTGGACTCCTGCATCGCGGTGGCCAGCGAGATCGTCGTCGCCCGGTCCGGCAGTCCGCGCGAGCGCGCCACCGCGGCGATCGTCGCGGCGTTGGCCGCCTGCGGGAGCTCCAGCGTGCCGCTGCCGGCCGCGGTCTTCACCGAGCAGCCCTCGGGCTCGCCCTGTTTGAAGCCGAACCACCAGATGCCGACCACGGCCAGTCCCGCGACCAGCGCGAGGCCGAGCAGGCCGACGATCACGAGCAACAGCGCGCGCAGTGGACCGCGGCGGGGGGGCGCCAACTCCTCGCCCAGCTCCTCGCCGCTCTTTCTCCTGGCCACCGTCGCCCCTCTCGCGCCTTGCTTCTTGATCCGACACCGTACCCACTCGGACGGGTGTGCGGCGCCACCCGGTTGCGGTTGCCGGTCCGCTCGCTCCGGGGCGGGCCCGCGCGCGCCGCGTCACGGAAGCGCCACACGGGGTGCACGCCACGCGGACTAGGCTGGCGCCATGAGCAGCCCGAACCCGACGCCCCTGGACCTCACCCTCGACGGCGGCGCGCTGACCGCCCGGCTCGTCGACTTCCCGTCGGTGAGCGGCGACGAGCAGGCGCTCGCCGACGCCGTGGAGACCGCGCTGCGCGGCTACCCGCACCTGACCGTGGACCGGTACGGCAACAACGTGGTCGCCCGCACCACCCTCGGCCGCCCCGAGCGCGTCCTGCTCGCCGGCCACCTGGACACCGTGCCGATCGCCGACAACGTGCCCTCCCACGTCGAGGGGGACCTGCTCTACGGCTGCGGCACCTCGGACATGAAGTCCGGCGTCGCCGTCCAGCTGCGGCTCGCCGCCACCCTGCCCGAGCCCAACCGCGACCTCACCTTCGTGTTCTACGACTGCGAGGAGGTGGAGGCCCACCGCAACGGCCTCGGCCACCTCGCCAGGGAGCGCCCGGACTGGCTGGCCGCCGACTTCGCGGTGCTGATGGAGCCGAGCGGCGCGGTCGTCGAGGGCGGCTGCCAGGGCACCCTGCGGGCGCAGATCCGGCTCACCGGCGTGCGCGCGCACTCGGCCCGCAGCTGGCTCGGCGACAACGCCATCCACCACGCCGCCGAGGTGCTCACCCGGCTCGCGGACTACCGGCCGCGCCGGGTGGAGATCGACGGCCTGGAGTACCGGGAGGGCCTGAACGCCGTCCGGATCGACGGCGGCGTGGCCGGCAACGTCATCCCGGACGAGTGCGTCGTGACGGTCAACTTCCGCTACGCGCCGGACCGCAGCGAGGCGGAGGCGGAGAAGCACGTGCGCGAGGTCTTCGACGGCTTCGAGCTGACCGTCACCGACTTCGCCCCGGGCGCGCTGCCCGGGCTCGCCCAGCCGGCCGCCCAGGCCTTCCTGGAGGCCACCGGCGGCCAGGCCCGCGCCAAGTTCGGCTGGACCGACGTCGCCCGGTTCAGCGCGCTGGGCGTCCCGGCGGTCAACTACGGCCCCGGTGACCCGAACCTCGCGCACAAGCGGGAGGAGCACTGCTCGCTGAGCGCCATCGCGGAGACCGAGGAGCGGCTGCGGGCCTGGCTGACCAGCTGAGGTGCCGTTCCGATGATCGGCCGGTCCGACCGGCCGATCATCGGCTGAGCGCCATCTTCCGGTCGCCCAACCGACCTTCCCCTGTTGCCTGAAAACCGGGATCACCGGACGTAGGGTTTCGTCATGACAGGCACAGGAGACGAGAAGCACTACGGACACGGCCCCGAGCAGGTCGGCGTGCCGCGGAAGAAGAAGGCCTGGCCCGAGAAGCAGAAGGGCCCGGTGCTGGTGCGCCGGGACCAGGTCGGCACGAGCACCACGGACCAGCGGCTGCTGGACACCACCGGCCCGACCGACTGGCTGCACACCGATCCGTGGCGGGTGCTGCGGATCACCTCCGAGTTCGTCGAGGGCTTCGGCGCCCTCGCCGAACTCCCGCCCGCGATCAGCGTCTTCGGCTCCGCCCGGACCCCGGCCGACTCGCCCGAGTACGAGGCCGGCGTGGCCATCGGCCGGGCCCTCGCCGAGGCCGGCTACGCGGTGATCACCGGAGGCGGTCCGGGTGCCATGGAGGCCGCCAACCGCGGCGCCTCCGAGGCCGGCGGCCTCAGCGTCGGCCTCGGCATCGAGCTGCCCTTCGAGCAGGGCCTCAACGAGTTCGTCGACCTCGGGCTGAACTTCCGTTACTTCTTCGTCCGCAAGACGATGTTCGTGAAGTACTCCCAGGGCTTCGTGGTCCTGCCCGGCGGGCTCGGCACGCTGGACGAGCTGTTCGAGGCGCTCACCCTGGTGCAGACGAAGAAGGTCACCCGCTTCCCGGTGATCCTCTTCGGTAGCGCGTACTGGGGCGGCCTCTACGAGTGGCTGAAGAACACCCTGGTCGCGCAGGGCAAGGCGGCCCCGCACGACCTGGAGCTGTTCCACATCACCGACGAGATCGACGAGGTCATGAAGATCCTCGCCGACACCCGCCGGCCGACCAACCAGATCTAGGCCGGACAGGCCTGGGCCCCCGGCCCTCCGGGCCGCCTACGCCAGCCCCCGGCGGGCGACCGCCGGGGGGCGGGTGCCCCGGATCGAGGCGACCATGTCCAGCACCTGGCGGGTCTCCGCGACCTGGTGGACCCGGTAGACCTGCGCGCCCAGCCAGGCCGAGACCGCGGTGGTGGCCAGGGTGCCGAGCAGCCGCTCGTTCACCGGCCGGTCCAGTGTCTCGCCGACGAAGTCCTTGTTGGACAGCGAGACCAGCACCGGGAAGCCGGTCGCGGTCATCTCCGGCAGCCGCCGGGTGGCCTCCAGCGAGTGCCGGGTGTTCTTGCCGAAGTCGTGCCCCGGGTCGATGATCACCGCGTCCCGCCGCACACCCAGCCCCACCGCCCGCTCGGCCAGCCCGACGGTCACCCGCAGGATGTCCGCCATCACGTCCTGGTAGCCGATCCGGTGCGGCCGGGTGCGCGGCTCGGCGCCGCCCGCGTGCGTGCAGACCAGCCCGACGTCGTGGCGCGCGGCCACCTCGGCGAGCTTCGGGTCCACCCCGCCCCAGGCGTCGTTCAGCAGGTCGGCGCCCACCTCGCAGACCGCCTCGCCGACCTCGTGCCGCCAGGTGTCGACGCTGATCACGGCCTCCGGGTGGCGCTTGCGCAGCTCGGCCACGAAGGGCACGGTGCGCCGCAGCTCCTCCTCCACCGTGACCTCGTCACCGGGCCCGGCCTTCACCCCGCCGATGTCCAGGATCGCCGCTCCCTCGGCCATCGCGCGGTCGGCGGCGGCGAACGCGGCCTCGTCCGCGAAGGTCGCCCCCCTGTCGAAGAACGAGTCCGGCGTCCGGTTGACGATCGCCATGATCACCAGCTCGTCGTCACCGAATTCCCGCGGTCCCAGGCGCAGTGCCACCGATGTCTCCTCCACAGCTGCTGCGGGTGCGATGATGGCCCCCGGCCTCACAGGGACCATGCTGTCATGATCAGTTTGGTCGGGGGCACTTCGCAGCAGGCCGGCCGGGAGTTCGGGAGGACAGCTCGTGTTCTGGGTGATCGTGGTCGCCATGGCCGTGGTGGTCGGCGGCGCCGCGCTGGTGGCGCTCGGCGGGGGCGGCTCGATGCCGGAGGCGGTGCAGGACCGCATCGCCGCCCGGCTGCCGCAGGACCGTCCGCTGAGCAAGGCGGACGTGGACGACCTGCGGCTGCCGATGGCCGTCCGCGGCTACCGGATGGACGAGGTCGACGACGTCCTGGACCGCCTCGGCGCCGAACTCGCCTACCGCGACTCGCGGATCGCCGAACTGGAGGCCGCAGGGCACCTGCGCGGCGCGGTCGAGGCGACCGACGGCCCGGACGCCGGCGCCGAACCGCTGCCCGGCCTGGAGGAGTTCGCGAAGGTGGTCGAACCGGCCGTCGCGCTCACCAAGGAGCGGCCCGAGCAGGAGCGGCCCGAGGACGCGAAGCCGGTGAACGACCGGTGACCGCTCTCGCCGAGGGCGCGGTGCTCGGCGCGGACGGCCTGCGCCGCTGCGCCTGGGGCGAGTCGACCGACGACTACCGGGCCTACCACGACACCGAGTGGGGCCGTCCGGTGCACGGCGACGACGCCCTGTTCGAGCGGGTCTGCCTGGAGGCGTTCCAGTCCGGGCTGTCCTGGCTGACCATCCTGCGCCGCCGGGAGGGCTTCCGGTCCGCGTTCGCCGGCTTCGGGATCGCCGCGGTCGCCGAGTTCGGCGAGGCGGACGTGGAGCGGCTGCTCGCCGACACCGGCATCATCCGCAACCGGGCCAAGATCGAGGCCGCCATCGCCAACGCCCGGGTCGCCCGCGACCTGGACGGCGGGCTGGACGCGCTGATCTGGCGGTTCGCCGGAGCCCCGGACCGGCCGGCCCCCCGCACGATGGGGGAGGTGCCGGCCGTCACGCCCGAGTCGACCGCGCTCGCGAAGGCCCTGAAGAAGGAGGGCTTCCGCTTCGTCGGCCCGACCACCGCCTACGCCCTGATGCAGGCCTGCGGCCTGGTCGACGACCACCTGGCGGACTGCCACGTCCGCACCGCGCGCCCGGTGTGATCCGAAGAGGGCCGCTGGGCGCGCCCTAGCGGCCCAGGTAGGTCGGCTTCTCCTTGGCGATGAAGGCGCGGACCGCGATCCGGTGGTCCTCGCTCTCGCCGGCCAGGGTCTGCAGCTCGTCCTCCTTGTCGAGCAGTTCGTCCAGCGAGTGCGAGGCGCCGTACGCCAGCGACTCCTTGATGGCGCCGTAGGCCACCGTGGGGCCCGCGGCCAGCTCCCGGGCGAAGGCCCGCGCGGTGGCGGCGAGCTCCCCGGCCGGCACCACCCTGGTGGCCAGGCCCAGCTCCAGCGCCTCGGCGGCCTTGACCGTCCGGGGCAGCATCAGCAGCTCGGTGGCCCTGGCGTGCCCGACCAGCCGGGGCAGCGTCCAGGAGGCGCCCGAGTCGGCGGTCAGGGCGATCCCGGCGAAGGCGGTGTTGAAGCCGGCCCGGTCGGAGAGGACCCGGAAGTCGCAGGCGAAGGCCAGCGAGGCGCCCGCGCCGGCCGCCACCCCGCCGACCGCGGCGACGGTCGGCTTGCGCATCCCGGCCAGCGCCCGCACCAGCGGGTTGTAGTGCTCGGCGACGGTGCCCAGCGGGCTCTGTCCGGTCTCCTCGGCCCGCTTCAGCGCCGTCAGGTGCTCGTTCAGGTCCTGCCCGACGCAGAACGCGCGCTCGCCGGCCCCGGTCAGCAGCACCGCCCGCACCGCCGGGTCCGCGGCCGCGGCGGCCACGGCGTCCCGCAGCGCGACCTTGGTCGCGACGTCCAGGGCGTTCATCGCCTCCGGGCGGTTGATGGTGATGACGGCCAGGCCGCCGTCCAGCTCGTACAGCACGGAATCGGACATGGGCGAGGGCTCCCTGTGGTCGGCTCGGTGTCGGTCGTGTGCCAGGATGCCGGAGCGGACGGCCGGGTGGGGAGTGTGAGGTATCGCACCTTTCGACGGCCCGCGCGCCGCCGCCACGCCGGGGCTTATGACGGCAATTGCGGCGCTTGGGGGCGGTCCGGCCGATGTTGCACCGAGAGTGATGTTGGTCATCAGCCCGTGGCATGCGGGATAATGGCTTCCGATCAATGCGTTCGATACCGGCGGTGGACGGACTGCCGGTGCGTAGCTGAGCGGTTGCAGGAAGGGGAACGAGCATGGCGGCCATGAAGCCGCGGACGGGTGACGGCCCGCTCGAAGTCACCAAAGAGGGACGGGGCATCATCATGCGCGTTCCGCTCGAAGGCGGCGGACGCCTTGTGGTGGAGCTCACACCTGACGAGGCCGACGCCCTCGGCGAGGCCCTGAAGAAGGCCTGCGGCTGACCGCAGCGGGTGCTCGTCATCTCCTGGAGATGTGCTGCCGGGCCCGGGTACGACGTCATGTCGGCCCGGGCCCCGCGGCGTTTGGGGCCCTGCCCGGCCGCCCGGAGGCCGCGGTCCGGGGCGGCGGGGCCGCTGCCTGACGGTCCGGCTGCCTGACGGCCCTGCCGCTCGACGGTCCTACCGCTTGATGGCGCAGAGCAGTCCGTCCGAGACCGGCAGCAGCGCCGGCAGCAGCGCCTCGCTCTCCCGGACGTCCCGGACCAGGTCGCGCACCGCGCCCGTCTGGGGGTCCTGCAGCTCCGGCTCGGCCAGCCGGCCCTCCTGGAACACCCCCTCGAAGCAGACCATCCCGCCCGGCCGTAGCAGCCGCATCGCCTCCAGCAGGTACTCCCTGGACTCGGCCGGGTCGCCGTCGCAGAACACCAGGTCGTACTGGCCGTCGGCGAGCCGGGGCAGCACCTCCAGCGCCCGGCCCGGTATGAACCGCGAGCGGTTGGCCGCGAATCCGGCCGCGTGGTACGCCTCGCGGGCCAGCTGCTGGCGCACCGGCTCGGAGTCCACCGTGGTGAGCACGCCGTCCGGCCGCATGCCGCGCAGCAGGTAGACCCCGGAGACGCCCGTCCCGGTGCCGATCTCGGCCACCGCCTTGGCGTCCAGTGCCGCGGCCAGCAGCCGCAGGCACGCCCCGCCGCTGGGCCCGATCGCCCGTATCCCGGTGCGCGCGGACTGCGCCCGGGCGTAGGTCAGCACCGCGTCCTCGCCGACGTAGGTGTCGGCGAGGGCCACACGCGCGGGCCCGAACTCGCTGATGGCTGCCTCTTTCGGAGCCCCGGGTTACGGCCCGGTGCCGAGGGAAGTCGATATTTCCTGGCACAGATTACTGGCCGACCGGGAACCGCGTACGGCGGCGGGCCGTTGTCACGAAGGACCGGGTACGGGAGACCTCCCGGGCACTTTTATCCGGGCTTGACGGGTGAGGTGGATATGGTGGTGGCCCTGCTGGGCAGAAGAGCCGACCGAGGAGGTGTGGCCGAGGGCGACGTCCCCGTGCGGCGGCACTCCCGCGGCACCGCGTCGGCCCGTACGCCGAAGCCCGTGATGAACCAGCCTGCGCACTCCGACCTGGACCAGCCCGCCGCCGCGACGCCGGCCGCCGGTACCACCGAGGCCCCCGCCCTCGCGACCTTCACCGAGGGCCCCGACGCGCAGACCTGGACTCCACCCTCCTGGGAGGAGATCGTCGAGGCGCACAGCGCCCGGGTCTACCGCCTCGCGTACCGCCTGACGGGCAACCAGCACGACGCCGAGGACCTCACCCAGGAGGTCTTCGTCCGGGTGTTCCGTTCGCTGTCCACCTACACCCCCGGCACGTTCGAGGGCTGGCTGCACCGGATCACCACCAACCTGTTCCTGGACATGGTCCGCCGCCGCCAGCGCATCCGCTTCGACGCGCTCGGCGAGGACGCGGCCGAGCGGCTCGCCTCCCGCGAGCCCAGCCCGGCCCAGCACTTCAGCGACACCCACTTCGACGCCGACGTGCAGCACGCCCTGGACACCCTCGCCCCGGAGTTCCGCGCCGCCGTGGTGCTCTGCGACATCGAGGGACTGTCCTACGAGGAGATCGCCGCCACGCTGGGCGTCAAGCTCGGCACCGTCCGCAGCCGCATCCACCGCGGCCGCTCGCACCTGCGCGCCGCGCTCAAGCACCGTGCCCCCGGCTCGGCCCCCGGGCGCGAGCGCCGCGGCGGCTCGGAGGAGCCGGTGCCGGTCGGCGCCGCCGTCGAGGGCGCGCTCGCGCCGGGTGCGCGCGGACGGAGGCGATCGTGAGCGGAACCGGCCGGTCCGGGCCGGGCCAGCCGGACCCGTCCGGCCGGTCCGCGGCCAGGCGGGGCTGGGCCCTGCCCGGCCGCCGCGGCGGCGACGAACCGGGCGAGCCCGTCCTGCCCGCGCTGCCGCTGCCGGGCGAGACGGCGCTGCGCGCGGTGCCGGTGCGCCCCGCCGAGCCGGCCGCCGAGGAGCACCACCTCGGTGAGCGCCTCTCCGCGTTCCTGGACGGCGAACTCGGCCACGACTCGCGCGATCGCGTCCAGGCCCACCTGGCGACCTGCCCGCAGTGCCTCGCCGAGGTCGACGCGGGCCGGGCCGTCAAGCACCTGCTGACCCGCACCGGCACCCCCGGCCCCTCCTCCGGCCTGATGGCCCGGCTGATGGCCGTCGGCGGCCTGCCCGAGGACGATCCGGCGGACGCCGACTGGCCCGTCCGCCGCGGCAGCCGCGGTGACGACGACGACCTGCCCGGCGGCGGGGTCGCGGCCGGCGGCACGCTCGGCGGCAGCCGGCTCACCGGCGGCTCCTTCGGCCGCGGCGCAGGCGCCTCCTTCGGCGCGGGCGCGCTCGGCGCCGACACCCCGGTGCCCGGGGTCGACCCGCGGGCGTTCGGGCGCGGCGGCGCGGTGCTGCGGCCCCTGATGGGCCGGCGCAACGGCCGCCCCGAGGCCGCGGCCCGCCCCGAGAGCACCGTCCGGCCCCGCCCGGCCGCCGCCGTACGCTCCGCCGCGCCGCGCGGGCGCCGCTTCGTCTTCGCCGCCGCGGGCGCCTTCTCGGTCGCCGCGGTCACGCTCGGCGGGGTCGGCGGCCTCAGCGCGCAGAGCGAGGACCAGCACGGCAACCCGGTCAGCACGGTCGGCAACAGCGGCGGCACGGGCCGCAGCGGGGGCCTGGTCCCGATGACCGCGCAGATCCCGGTGGACTTCCCGGCCCACCCCGTCGCCGCGACCCGCGACGCGACGCCGCCGCCGGCCTCGGAGCGCAACTCGGGCGGCCTGCCCGCACTGCGCCAGCAGACCCGCTAGGCCCTGTCCGCACCTAGAGCGCCGCTCGCGCCCCGGTCGCGACGATCTCGGCCATCGGCAGGTCTTTACCACGGCTTCATCGCAGCGTGGACCATGGACCCGCCGATGGCCATTACCCTGTAGGGACCGTCGTCCGACGAGCTAGGGAGCTTAGGTGTTCAGCGATGTAGGCGGGCTGGAGATCCTGACCCTGGCCGTGATGGCGATCGTCATCTTCGGCCCCGACAAGCTGCCGAAGCTGATCCAGGACACCATGGGCTTCATCCGGAAGGTCCGTTCCTTCGCCGACAACGCGAAGGAGGACATCCGCAGCGAGCTGGGCCCCGAGTTCAAGGACTTCGAGTTCGAGGACCTGAACCCCAAGACCTTCGTCCGCAAGCAGCTCATGGGCGGCGAAGAGGACCCGCTGGGCCTCAAGGAGATGAAGGACTCGCTCGACATCCGCTCGGTCCTGGACGACAAGCCGGCGGCGCCGGTGAACGGCCGCAGCGGCAGCGTCAGCTTCGAGAAGGCCGCCGCCCCGGTGGCGGCCTCCACCGGGGCGCCGTTGCAGCCCGGCGAGCGGCCCCCGTTCGACCCCGACGCGACCTGACCGGCCCCCGGTCACACCCCGTACGACCACGCCACCGCCCCGCCCGGCCGCCCGGCTGAGCGGGGCGGCGGCGTGTGCGCCGCTATTGTGCTGATTGTTCCCGCTGAGCCGTCCGTCACATTCCGCGCTGTCGCGGACCAGGAACGGCTCCCGGGAACGCCGCGGTACGCCACGATGGGAGCGCGCCACGGCAGGCAAACGTGTGTTTGAGGAGGCCCGGGGATGGACGCGACGAGTCAGGCGGTGGGGACGACGGCCACGGCCGGCGGCCCGGTGGTCGGCGGGCAGGCCGGCCCGGCGGACCCGCTGGTGCCCTACCTGTCCGCCGACTTCCCCTGGTACGGCCTGGACGACGGCTGGACCGGCCGCCGCTACCTGATGCAGGCCGGCGCCGGAGGCCTCCGGGCCGGGGCGCCCGGCAGCGTCGACTACGGCAGCCTCGGCCACGGCGAGGAGCCGGCCAGGCAGTACGAGCCGCGCGACATGCGCAGGTTCGCGGTCGTGGTCACGGTGGCCCGCCGGGACAGCCGCCGCAGCGCCGACAACACCGGCACCCTGGAGGCGACCTCCGCCTCCTCCGCCGCCTGGCTGGCCGGCTCGGGCCTGCTCGCCTCGACCTGGCCCGGCCAGCTCGACCGCGCGCTGCGCCAGGACTGGCTGGACCAGCAGAGCACCCTCGCGTGGGACCTCGCCGACGACCTGGCCGGCCCCGGCTGGTCCACCCTCAGCCTCCCGGTGAACGGCCTGCCGCAGCCCTTCCGCTACCGCGAGTCCGAGTACGGCTGGGTGCTCGCCGGCGAGGCCCCGGGCGTCCTGCTCGGCGCCTACGGCCGCGGCGTCAGCGCCTACGGAGCCGGCTTCGCCACCGCCCCCGACCTGACCGCCTACACCCGCCCGTAGGGCGCGACGACGCCGAGTACGCCGAAGGGGCCGGGTGGTCGAACCACCCGGCCCCTTCGGCGACGCGTCATCAGAACTTGTTCTTCGGGGTCAGCCCGAGGGAGAGCCCGGAGAGGCCGCGCTGGCGGCCGCCGAGCTTGCCGGCGACGGCGCGCAGGGCGACGCCGGCCGGGGAGTCGGGGGCGGCGAGCACGACCGGGCGGCCGTCGTCGCCGCCCTCGCGCAGGCGCACGTCGATCGGGATCGAGCCGAGCACCGGGACGGTCGCGCCGACGGTGCGGGTGAGCGCGTCCGCGACGGTCTGGCCGCCGCCGGTGCCGAAGACGTCGATCATCTCGTCGCAGTGCGGGCACGGCATGCCGGACATGTTCTCGATCACGCCGACGATCTTCTGGTGGGTCTGCACCGCGATGGTGCCGGCCCGCTCGGCCACCTCGGCGGCGGCCATCTGCGGGGTGGTGACGATCAGGATCTCCGCGTTGGGGACCAGCTGGGCCACCGAGATCGCGATGTCGCCGGTGCCGGGCGGCAGGTCCAGCAGCAGGACGTCCAGGTCGCCCCAGTAGACGTCGGCGAGGAACTGCTGGAGCGCGCGGTGCAGCATCGGGCCGCGCCAGACCACCGGGGCGTTGCCCGGGGTGAACATGCCGATCGAGATGACCTTCACGCCGTGCGACTGCGGCGGCATGATCATGTCCTGGACCTGGGTGGGCCGGCCCTCGACGCCGAGCATGCGGGGCACGCTGTGGCCGTAGATGTCGGCGTCCACGACGGCGACCTTCAGGCCGTCGGCGGCCATCGCGGCGGCCAGGTTGACCGTGACCGAGGACTTGCCGACGCCGCCCTTGCCGGAGGCGACGGCGTAGACCCGGGTCAGCGTGCCCGGCTTGGCGAACGGGATCTCCCGCTCGGGGGCGCCGCCGCGCAGCAGCTGGGAGAGTTCCTTGCGCTGCTCGTCGCTCATCACGTCGAGCTCGACCTCGACGCCGGTCACACCGGGCACGCGGCCGACCGCTTCGCGGACCCGGGTGACGATGGTGTCGCGCATCGGGCAGCCGGAGACGGTCAGGTAGACCGCGACGCGCACCACGCCGCCCTCGGCGATCTCGACCGATTTCACCATGCCGATCTCGGTGATCGGGCGGTTGATCTCCGGGTCGTTGACGGTCGCCAGCGCCTGGCGTACGGACTCCTCCGTGACGCCGGCCGCGACCTCTGTCTCGTTGGCCATGCCTTGATGGTACGGCGCTCGGGGGATCCCCTAACCCGACGGTGGCGTGCCGCCGGTCACAGCGTCTCGGAGGGCTCCCGGCGCTCCTCGATCTCCTTGAGCAGGGACTGGAGTTCGGAGCGGATGAAGTCCCGGGTGGCGACCTCGCCGAGCCCGTGCCGCAGTGCCGCGACCTCGCGGGTCAGGTACTCGGTGTCCGCGATGTTGCGGTCGCTGCGGGCCCGGTCCTGCTCCATGTTGACCCGGTCCCGGTTGTCCTGGCGGTTCTGCGCGAGCAGGATCAGCGGGGCCGCGTAGGAGGCCTGGAGCGACAGCACCAGGGTGAGGAAGATGAAGGGGTAGCTGTCGAAGCGCACGTTCTCCGGCAGCAGGGTGTTCCAGGCCACCCAGATGATGATCACCACCGTCATCCAGACGATGAAGCGGCCGGTGCCCAGGAAGCGCGCGATCCGTTCGGAGAGCTTGCCGAACGCCTCCGGGTCGTAGGCGGGCAGCGAGATCAGCCCGGGCCGGGCGGTGCGGGGCTGGTCGAGCCGGGTGCGGGCCGGGCCGGCCACGGAGATCTCGGCGCGCCGCTCCCGGCCGCCCTCCCGGCCGCGCAGTTCGCGCAGCTGGCGCAGTTCCCGCAGTTCGCTCTGGAGGCGTTGGCGTGGGGACTCGTCCCGCCGCCCCTTGCGGTCAGCGTCCACCGTGCACCTCTTCCCTCGTGCCGTCCGTGTCGTCGTGGCCGTGCAGGACGGACTCGCGCCAGTCCTCCGGCAGCAGGTGGTCGAGCACGTCGTCGACGGTCACCGCGCCGAGCAGGTGGTCGGCCTCGTCGACGACCGGCGCGGACACCAGGTTGTAGGTCGCCAGGTAGCTGGTGATCAGTGACAGCGGGGTGTCCGGCGGCAGCGGGTCCAGGTCGTCGTCGACCAGCGAGCCGACCAGTACGTACGGCGGCTCGCGCAGCAGCCGCTGGAAGTGCACGGTGCCCAGGTACTTGCCGGTCGGGGTCTCGTTCGGCGGCCGGCAGACGTACACCTGCGCGGCGAGCGCGGGCTTGTGGTCGGAGACCCGGATGCGGGCGAGTGCCTCGGCCACGGTCGCGTCCGGCTCCAGCACGACCGGCTCGGTGGTCATCAGACCGCCGGCGGTGTTCTCCTCGTACGACAGCAGGCGGCGGACGGGCTCGGCCTCGTCCGGCTCCATCAGCTGGAGCAGCCGCTCGGCCTCGTCGGCGGGCAGTTCGGAGAGCAGGTCGGCGGCGTCGTCCGGGTCCATCGCCTCCAGGACGTCGGCGGCGCGTTCGTCCTTGAGCTTGCCGATGATCTCGACCTGGTCGTCCTCGGGCAGCTCCTCCAGGACGTCGGCGAGCCGCTCGTCGTCGAGCGCGGCGGCCACCTCGGCGCGGCGCTTGGCGGACAGGTGGTGCATGACGCTGGCGAGGTCGGCGGCGCGCAGCTGGTCGAAGGTGGCGAGCAGGTTGGCGGCGCCCTGGTCCTGCTCGGGCAGCGTGAAGCCGGTGACGTCCTGCCAGTCCAGGGTGAGCCGCTCGCCCTTGCCCTTGCGCAGCCGGCCGGCCCGGCCGATCTGGACGAAGACCTTGCTGATCTCCCACTCGCGCATCCGGGTCTGCACCATCCCGACGTCCAGCACGGTGACGTTCTCACCGGTCTTGGACCAGGTGACGGTGCGGTCCAGCAGTTCGGCGAGCACCAGGGTCTCGGACGGGCGCTGCTCGAAGCGCCGCAGGTTGATCACGCCGGTGGCGAGCACCTGGCCGGACTCCAGGCTGGTCACCCGGGTCATCGGCAGGAAGATCCGGCGCCGGCCGACCACCTCGACCACCAGGCCCAGGACCCGCGGCGGGCGGCCGCTCAGCCGCAGCGAGACGACGACGTCACGGACCCGGCCGACCTGGTCGCCGTTCGGGTCGAAGACGGCGAGGGCGGAGAGGTGGGAGATGAAGACCCGGGTGCCTGGCCCTGCCATGAACTCCCTCGACTCGTTCGATGCCGTGCCGGGTACGCCGGGGCGCACCTGCGGGCAAGGCTACCCGCGTGTCGCGAGCCCGGCCCGACGAGGCACGGTACACAGCCGAGGAGTCCCGGGCGTGAATCTTTAGCGGCGCTTGAACAGCAGTTTGGGCAGGCCGGCCGGGACGGGGCGGCGGGTGGTGGCCGCGGTGGGCATCGGCTGGGCGGCGTGCGAGACGTCCGGCATCGTGCCCGGACGCTCGGTCAGCGCACCGGCGGGCTCCAGGCGCAGCACCCGGCACTCGCGGGCCCAGCGGTCGGTGATGGTGTCGGTGTCGGGCGCGTTCAGCCGCTTGCCCTTGAGCTCCTCGACGGCGCCCAGCCAGGCCTCGCCGCCGGGGGCCAGCTCCGAGACCCGGGCGCTCCAGCCGGTCAGCCGGCCGCCCTTGTCCTTGCTGCGGACGGTCACCACCGCGCCGGATCCGGCGGTCAGGCCGTGCAGCGGCTGCTCGCTGCCCTCGCCGACCACCACCACGGCGCCGTCGTGCCAGGCGTGCCAGAGCGGGCGGGCCTGCTCCTGGCCGTCCGCGCGGACCCAGAGGAGGCCGGACTTCTTCGCGGCCTCCTCCAGCAGGGCCTGGTCGAGGAAGTCGTCGGCGGTCGCGGCGGCGGGCGTACGGTCCATGGCGCCCAGCGTACGACCTCCGCCGTCCACGAGTTGTCTCAGCCGTCGGGCGACAGTTCCATCGGCTTGCCACGGGCCTTACCGTAGGAACGCCCGGCCCCGGCCCGGTTCAGCCCGGTCCCCGCCTCGCCCCAGCCCACGTGACCAGCAGAGGAGCGCCGTGCCCGCCGCCCGGCCCGCGACCGCCCCCGCACCAGCCGCCACCGCCACCGAGCCGGTGCACCCGCTCCCCACCGCCGACCTGCTGCTGCTCGCCGTCTCCATCGCCGGCATCTCGCTGTCCGGCCCGCTGATCAGCGCCACCGCCGCGCCCGCGCTGGCGATCGCGTTCTGGCGCAACGTCATGTCGGTCGGCGTCCTCGGCCCGTACGCGCTGCTGCGCCACCGCGCCGAACTGCGCGGGATCGGCCGGCGGGCGCTGCTGCTCGCGATCGCGGCGGGCGCACTGCTCGCCGTGCACTTCGCGCTCTGGATGCCCAGCCTGCGGATGACCTCGGTGGCCTCGGCGACCGCCCTGGTCACCACCACCCCGCTGTGGACCATCCTGCTGATGCGCCTGCTCGGCGTCCGCGCCCCCCGGATGGTCTGGCTCGGCACGGGCGTGGCCTTCGCCGGCGTGCTGGTGCTGACCGGCGTCGACCTCTCGCTCTCCCCGCGCGCGCTGCTCGGCGACGCGCTCGCCCTCGGCGCGGGCCTGGCCGCCGCCGGGTACATGCTGCTGGGCGCGGAGGTCCGCAGGACCGTCAGCACCACCGCGTACACGCTGGTCTGCTACACCACCACGGCGGCGGGCCTGCTGGCGATCTGCCTGGTCGCCGGGACGCCGCTGGCCGGCTGGCCGGCCGGGGTGTGGTGGCAGATCGTGCTGCTGATGGTCGCCGCCCAGCTGCTCGGCCACTCGCTGAGCAACCGCGTGGTGCGCACCCTCGGCCCGTCGATCACCTCCACGGCGATCCTGCTGGAGACCCCGGGCGCGGCCCTGATCGCCGCCCTCTGGCTCGGCCAGTGGCCCCCGGTGGCGGCGTATCCGGCGGTGGTGCTGATCCTGGTGGGCCTGGTCCTGGTCGCCCGTGGCGGCCGGCGGGCGCCGCGGGCGGCTACAGCCAGCCGTTGCGGCGGAAGCCCCGGTACATCCCGACGCAGATCAGGATGATGGCGGTGAGCACCATCGGATAGCCGTACTTGTGGTGCAGCTCGGGCATGTACTCGAAGTTCATCCCGTACACGCCGGTGATCATGGTGGGCACGGCGAAGATCGCCGCCCAGGCGGTGATCTTGCGCATGTCCTCGTTCTGCGCCACCGAGACCTGCGCCAGATTGGCCTGGAGCAGCGAGTTCAGCAGTTCGTCGAAGCCGTGCACCTGCTCGGTGACCCGGGCCAGGTGGTCGGCGACGTCCCGGAAGTACTTCTGGATGTCCGGGTCGACGAGGCGCTGCAGCGGTTCGGACAGCTGCTGCATCGGGCGCAGCAGCGGCACCACGGCTCGCTTGAACTCCAGTACCTCGCGCTTGAGTTGGTACACCCGGCCGACGTCGGCGCTGCGCCCGCCCTTGGCCGAGAAGACGCCGTACTCGATCTCGTCCACGTCGTTCTGCAGCCGCTCGGAGACCAGCAGGTAGTTGTCCACGACGTGGTCGGCGATCGCGTGCAGCACCGCGGACGGGCCCTTGGCGAGCAGCCCGGACTCGTCCGCGTCGGCCTCCAGCCGGTGCCGCAGCTCCTGTAGCGAGCCGTGGCCGCCGTGCCGGACGGTGATCACGAAGTCCCGCCCGGCGAAGACCATCAATTCGCCGGTCTCCACCACCTCGCTGGTCGGGGTGAGCTGGTCGTGCTCGACGTAGCGGATGGTCTTGAAGACGGCGAACAGCACGTCGTCGTAGCGCTCGACCTTGGGCCGCTGGTGCGCGTGCACCGCGTCCTCGACCGCGAGCGGGTGCAGGCCGAAGCGCTGGGCGATGCCCTCGAACTCGGCCTCGGTCGGTTCGTGCAGCCCGATCCAGCTGAACGAGCCGTCCCCGTCCGGGAGTTGGTGCGCGGCCTTGATCCGGCGGGCGGCCTCGCGGGGGCTGCAGGTCTCGCCGTGGCGCTTGCCGTGCTGGTACACCGCGCAGTCGACGACCGCCGAGCCGGCGCCCGCCGGGACGGCGTCGTACGCGCCGGCCGCGGAACGGCGGCGGTTGGTGCGGACGGCGGCGCGCAGGCTGTTGATCATCGACATGGCAGGCTCCCTGGAACAGGAGCCGCCGCACAGCGGCGTCGGGGTCCCCCCGTCGGAAGGCGGGGGAGGAGCGGGCGGCCGTGGTGCGACGGCGAAGAACACCGGTGAAGGGGGGTGAGGGTGCTCTCCCGGCCGGTTCGTCCGCGCCCGGCCTGCCCGGGCTACCTCGGCTGGATCAGCCGGTTCAGCCTGCGTGGCGAGGGGTGCGGGGAAGTCGGGGCCGGGTAGAGCTGCCGGTACTGCATGGTCGGCCGGTATCCACCGCAACCACCTCCTTCGTGCCGCCGCCCCGGGAACCTGAGGATTCCCGGTGGCCAGTCGCTCACCCTAACATCTGACCGACCATCGGCGCCCCGGGCTTTCCCGAGGCTTTGCCCGGGCCGCCCGCACACGGCCGGCCCGCCCCCGGGGGTTACGCTCACCGGCATGGCGCACGACTTCCCGCTCTTCGGCGAACCCCACGGCGGCAGCTCCCCGGCGCTCTCCCGGGAGGCGGTGCTGGCCGCCGTCGAGGCCCGGCTGATCACCACCTTCGGCGAGCCGAGCGGCCGCGCCGCGGTCACCTTCCTCGGCACCGACCGGATCGAGGTGCTGCGCTTCGGCCCGGACGCCGACGGCCTGGTCCGGTACGCGACGCTCGGCATGTCCGCCGCGCCGATGGCCGACCCGACCGCACCGGTGGCCGACCAACTGCGCGGCCCACGCGCCGAACTGGTGCTGACCGTCCGCGGCGGGCGCGACAGCGTGCTGCGCAGCCTGGCCACCCTGGCCGCGACCCCGCAGGTCGAGGGCCTGGTGGTGGCCCCCGGCGGCTCGCTGGACCTCGGCGCCCCGCTGTGGGACGGCGCGCCGTTCACCTCGGTGCTGGCCGCCGAGCCGGGCGGCCTGGTGCCGGACCTGGAGCTGGACGAGCCGGCCGACCCGGTCCGTTTCCTGCCTCTGCTGCCGATGACGCCCAACGAGGCCGGCTGGAAGCGGGTGCACGGCGCGGCCGCGCTCCAGGAGCGCTGGCTGGAGCAGGGCGCCGACCTGCGCGACCCGGACCGCCGCGGCGTCCGGCTGGACTGACCGGGGCTCAGGTCACGGGTCTCCCGTCCTGGCCCCGCGCTCCCGCCGCGCCCCCGCACCCCGGCGCGCGGCCCTCAGCCGCCGATCGGCTTCGCGCCGGTGGCCTGCGCCAGCAGCGCCTCGTACACCGCGGGATCGGTGGTGTGCTCGCCGAGCCGGACGGTCTTGCGGCTGCCGTGGTAGTCGCTGGAGCCGGTGACCAGCAGCCCCAGCTCGTCGGCCAGGCCGCGCAGCCGCACCCTGGTCTCCTCGTCGTGGTCGGTGTGGTCGACCTCCAGCGCCGCCAGCCCGGCCGCCGCGAGGTCGGCGATCACCTGGTCCGGAACGGTCCGCCCGCGCTTGACCGCGCCGGGGTGGGCGAACACCGGTACCCCGCCGGTCGCCCGGACCAGCCGGACCGCCTCGATCGGGTCGGTCTCGTGCTTGCGGACGTCCGCCCGGGCGCCGTTGGCCAGCCACTCGGCGGTGAAGGCGTCCGACACGGTGGCCACGACGCCCGCCTCGACCAGCGCGCTGGCGATGTGCGGGCGACCGACCGAGCCGGTCCCGGCGATCCGCTGCACCTGCTCCCAGCTGATGTCCGCGCCGAGTTCGCGGCAGCGCTCGACGATCGCCCGCCCGCGCCGGAACCGGTCGGTGCGCACCAGCTCCCGCTCGCGCGCGAACTCCGGCTCGTCCGGGTCGAACAGGTACGCCAGCAGGTGCATGCTGACGCCGCCCACCACGCAGGACAGCTCGGCGCCCGGGACGACGGTCAGCCGGCTGCCGTCCGGCAGCGCGCGCACCGCCTCGGCGGCCTCGGCGTGGCCCGCGACGGTGTCGTGGTCGGTGAGCGCCACGACGTCGAGGCCCGCGGCCACGGCCGCCGCGACCAGCTCGGTCGGGCTGTCGGTGCCGTCGGAGGCGTTGCTGTGGGCGTGCAGGTCGATGCGCACGGGGCGGACTCCTGAGGGCTCGGGGTGCCGCCCAGGATAGGACAGGGCGCCGGGCCCCGGCCGGACAGGACCTATCCCAGCAGGCGGGGGGAGAGGGCCCCGCAGGGGAGCAGATCCAGTTCGGCGCCGGCCTCGCGCAGGTCGGTGAGGACGAGTTCGTCGTACATCACCAGGGCGGACTGCTCGGGCCAGGCGACGGCCCAGAGCCAGAGGCCGCGGGCCTCGCCGACGAACACCGCGCGGTCGACCGGGGCGTCCGGGACGTGGAACATCGGGGTGGGCCGCCCGGCGGCCAGCAGTTTGGCGTCGGCGGGCTTGTAGAGGCCGACGGAGTCGCCCGGGTCGGGCCCGGGCATCCCGGCGTAGCGGGCGCCGAGGCCGACCCCCAGTTCCTCGGCGACGAGCACCAGCTCGCCGAAGCCGCCGAGCGGGGCCGGTCCGGAGCAGGCGACGGCGGTGGCCCGGGCGCCGGAGACGTCGTCGCCGACGTGGGCGATGCCGGTGTAGAGCCAGCCGACCGGGAGCGGCCAGGGCAGCCAGACGGGGACCTGCGAGCGGGCGACGGCGACGCCCAGGGCTTCGACGCTCGGTGGCAGCACGGGCTGCATCGGGTGCACGGCTCCGTGCCGGTCGCACTGCCAGGTGTCTGAGAACAGACCGGGGGCGCGGACCCGACCGGCGCACCTCGGGCAGCTTGGCTCGCCCCTCATAGGCGACAACGCTCCTCCCTCCGGACCGCCGCGTCAAGGACGATCACCCGTACGGAGGGCTCGGCGGCACCTGTCGGTGGCGGGGCCCGTTCGGCGCGGGTGGGGCGGCGCGGCACGGGCGGTTCCCGTTGGGGGATGTCCCGTGGCGGGCGGCGGCAAACGTCTACGGGCCCAGGGCCCGGACGCACTGACGCCCTGTCATCGGCGATCGCGGTGACAGGGCGTCAGTCGGGTATCGGAACGTCCGGATCGGACGCTCCCGGCTCGTCGGCGGCGGGTGAGGGCTCCCGGTCGGAGGCGCCGCGCGTGGTCAGACGGTCGGGCACGGGCGGATGAGCAGGCGCTCACCGGTGCGGGCGGCGGCCTGGACGAACTCGCGGACGGTCTCGGCGTCGGCTATCAGGCGGTCGGCGGCGGAGCCGTTGGCGTCGTCCAGTCGGACGATCTCGAAGCGCATGGTCTTCGTCATGGGCGTCTCCTCTTCTTGCCCCGTCGGTCGGGGCGATTGCGGCTGAGTGGGTACCAGCCCTTTCGGGGTCCTGCGGGTCCGGCGGTGCGGCCGGATCGTTCGGTTCGTACGTGCGGCGGTCTGCTGCGGCAAGGGCTCCCCCTGCTTGCCTGGTGCCTCGTGAACCACGGTGACGTGGTGATGCTTCCGGGTCGTTGCCCGACCGTGAAGTCCAGGTTTCGGCTGATTCGCGCCGACGCGGAGGCCGGCGATGATTCCCGGACAGAATCAAAGATTACCGTAACTAACGACTTTTGTCCTGTGTTGAGGACGGTCGAACTTCGAGAAGTGGTTCAGACCACTCTCCGGGACCGGTGCGGCTCAGGCCCAGAACGCGGCCAGCGCCTCGGCCGTGGCGGCCGGGCGTTCGGCGTTGGGGGAGTGGCCGGCGTCCTCGACGACCACCCGGCGGGCCCCCAGGCGCTCCGCCATCCCGGTCTGCTCCGGCACCGGCCAGGCGTAGTCCCGCACCCCGGACAGCACCAGCACCGGCAGGCCGGCGGTGGCGGCGGCCAGCTCCGCCACCCGGTCCGGCGCGGCGACCAGATGGCCACCGGTGACGCTCAGCGACAGCGGTACGTTGGCCAGCCAGCGGCGGTGCAGGAACTCCGCGACGGCCGGCTCCGGGCGCTGCTTCTGGTCCCCGCTGCCCTCCTCCATCTGCCGCATGACCTGCCAGATCTCCTCCAGGCTCATGACCGGCAGCACGTCCAGCAGCAGCTGGGTACGGGCCGCCTCGGCCGGGTCGATCGCGCCCGGGCCGGTGGACATCAGGGTCAGCGAGCGCCACGGCGACGGGCCGTCCGCGGCCGCGGCCAGCACTGCCTCCCGGACCACCTGGCCGCCGAAGGAGTGCCCCAGCAGGTGCGGCGGCCCGCCGTCGGCGGCCACGGCCTCGGTGAGCGCCCGGACGTCCGCGCCCAGCGCCTCGACGGCGTACGCGGCCGGGTCGTCCGGGCCGCCGGTCTCGTACTGGCCGCGCTGGTCGACGGCGGTCACCCGGTAGCCGGCCGCCGCCAGCGGCTCCAGCAGGGCGATGAAGTCCTCCTTGCTGCCGGTGAAGCCCGGCACCAGCAGCGCCGAGCCGCGCACCGGCCCGTCCGGCTCGGCCCGCAGCGCGGCGAACCCGCCGCGGCTTGTGGACAGCCGCAGCGCGCGGGCGCAGCGGGGAAGGGTGAGGAACGGCGGCGTGCTCATGGGCTGCTCTCCTGCAGGCGACTGGCCGGTGACCCCGACCCTATCCAGCCTGTGCCGGAACGCCGGAACGCCGGAACGCCGGAACGCCGGAACGCCGGAACGCCGGAACGCCGGAGGGGGCGGGCCGGACCGCGAGGGGCCCGGCCCGCCCCCTCCGGGACGGGGTGCGTCAGCTCTCTGGGGTGGCCTCCGGCGCGGCGGCGGCCTTGCGGGCCCGGGTGCGCTTGCGCGGGGCCGGGACCTCGGTCGCGGCGTCGGCGGCCGCAGCCTCCGGAGCCGCCGGGGCGGTCGCGGCCTCGGCCTTGGGCTTGCGGGTGCGCGTCCGGGTGGCGGGCTTCTCCGCGACGGCGGCCTCGGCGGCCGGGGCCTCGGCGACGGCCTCGACGGCCTCCGCCTTCGGCTTGCGGGTGCGCGTCCTGGTGGCCGGCTTCTTCGCGACGACGGCCTCAGCGGCCTCGACGGCCTCGACGGCTTCGGCGGCCGGAGCCTCGGCCGGGGCCTCGACGGCCTCGGCCTTGGGCTTGCGGGCGGCGCGCGTCCGGGTGCGGGCGGCCGGCTTCTCCGCGACGGCGGCCTCGACGACGGCCTCGGCGGCGGCCACGACGGCCACCGCGGCCGGAGCCTCGGCGACCGGAGCCGCCACGGCCGCCTCGGTCACCGCGACGGCCTCGGCCACCACGGCGGCCTCGCCGGCGGCGGCGCCGCGCGAACGGCGGCGACGGCGGCGCGGGGCCGACTCGCCCTCGGTGCCCTCGACGGCCGGGGCCGCGGGGGCCTCGACGACGGTCCCGGCCTCGCCCTCGGCGACCGCGGAGCCGCCCCGGGTGCGGCGGCGCTCACGGGTGCGGCGCGGCTTCTCCTCGGTCGCCACGGCGGCCTCGGGGGCGCCGTGGCGGCCGGAGCCGCTGCGCGGGCCCTTGGCCCGGGCGGTGCGCGCACCGCGCCCGCCGGTCTCGCCGAGGTCCTCGACCTCCTCCGCGCCGAGCCCGGCCCGGGTCCGCTCCGAACGCGGCAGCACACCCTTGGTGCCCGGCGCGATCTTCAGCAGCTCGTACAGGTGCGGCGAGGTGGAGTAGGTCTCCTCCGGGTCGTTGAAGGTCAGCTCCAGCGCCTTGTTGATCAGCTGCCAGCGCGGGATGTCGTCCCAGTCGACCAGGGTGACGGCGGTGCCCGAGGCGCCGGCCCGGCCGGTGCGGCCGATCCGGTGCAGGTAGGTCTTCTCGTCCTCGGGGCACTGGTAGTTGACCACGTGCGTGACGCCCTCGACGTCGATGCCGCGGGCGGCGACGTCGGTGCAGACCAGCACGTCGACCTTGCCGTTGCGGAACGCGCGCAGCGCCTGCTCGCGGGCGCCCTGGCCGAGGTCGCCGTGGACGGCGCCGGCCGCGAAGCCGCGCTGGGTCAGCTGGTCGGCGACGTCGGCGGCGGTGCGCTTGGTCCGGCAGAAGATCATCGCCAGCCCGCGGCCGTCGGCCTGGAGGATGCGCGAGACGAGCTCGACCTTGTCCAGCGAGTGCGCGCGGAAGATGTGCTGCTCGATGTTGGCGACGGTGGTGCCGGTGTCGTCCGGGGCGGCGGCCCGGATGTGGGTGGGCTGGCTCATGTACCGGCGGGCGAGGCTGATGACCTGACCCGGCATGGTGGCCGAGAACAGCAGGGTCTGCCGCTTGGCCGGCAGCATGGTGATGATCTTCTCGACGTCCGGCAGGAAGCCGAGGTCGAGCATCTCGTCGGCCTCGTCCAGGACCAGCGAGCGGACCTTGGACAGGTTCAGCTTCTTCTGCCCGGCCAGGTCCAGCAGGCGGCCCGGGGTGCCGACCACGATGTCGACGCCCTTGGCGAGCGCCTCGACCTGCGGCTCGTACGCGCGGCCGCCGTAGACGGCCAGGACGCGCACGTCGCGGACCTTGCCGGCGGTCTGCAGGTCGTTGGTGACCTGGGTGCAGAGCTCACGCGTCGGGACGACGATGAGCGCCTGCGGGCCGTCGGAGAGCTGCTCCTCGGTCGCCCGGCCGGCGTCCACGTCGGCGCGCACGACGCACCGCTCGATCAGCGGGAGGCCGAAGCCGAGGGTCTTGCCGGTGCCGGTCTTGGCCTGGCCGATGACGTCGTGGCCGGTCAGCGCGACCGGGAGGGTCATCTCCTGGATGGGGAAGGGGTGGACGATGCCGACGGACTCGAGCGCCTCGGCGGTCTCCGGGAGGATTCCCAGATCCCGGAACGTCGTCTTGATGGGTTCAGCGGTGGTGGACAGGGTGCTGCCTCTTCCGTGTGAAAGGGGCCGAGAGCGAGCGGCGGGCGGGCAGCCGCACGGCTGCGTACGGGCCTGGCGGCCCTGATGCAGCTGAGCGGACGCACAACCGCGCCGGTCCCTGCGGCCGGCCGGTGCGCGCTGCCCTGTGCGGGGCGCGTCGCCGGCGGCGTCGGGGAGGATTCCCATGAGGGACCTGCGCGGGACCTTCGCCAGGGGGCGTGGTCTCGGCGGCCCTCGCTCGGCCACTGATGCGGTGCCAAGGCTTGAAGTCCAAGCCATGGTCGGAGCCGATCGGCTCTCCGACCGGGCATCCGCGTACGTGAGTACCCGTGGCTCCGGTGCGGACACGTCCGGATGGACGGTGCCGCTTCGGAGCGGGCTTGCGCGGGACACCGAGACGGCGGTGACACCGTGCGAACACGACGGGGCTCCGTACCACCATACAGTCAGGCGACGACTCGAACACGTGACGCGTCTGACATTGCCCCTCCCGACCCGGGCCGGAAGGGGTGTTCCGGCCGGTCACCCGGGCGACCGGCCGACGGCCGGCCAGGGTGGGTCCCCCGGGCCGGCGGGACTAAGGTGGCGGGTCATGGAGACCCATGGTGAGACGCAGGACGCCGCGGCCGGCTCGATCGGGGACTGGGCCGCGTGCTCGGCCGACCCCGGCTACCGGGCGGCGGTGCTGGACCTGCTCGGCGCACTCGCCTACGGCGAGCTGAGCGCCTTCGAGCGGCTCGCCGAGGACGCCAAGCTGGCGCCGGACCTCGCCGACAAGGCGGCCCTGGCCCGGATGGCCTCCGCCGAGTTCCAGCACTACCAGCGCCTGCACGACCGGCTCGCCGAGATCGGCGCCGACCCGCAGGAGGCGATGCGCCCGTTCGTCGAGCCGCTGGAGCTGTTCCACCGGATGACCGCGCCCTCGGACTGGCTGGAGGGCCTGGTCAAGGCCTACGTCGGCGACGCCATCGCGACCGACTTCTACCGCGAGGTCGCCGTCCGGCTCGACGACGACACCCGCGACCTGGTGCTCGGCGTCATGTCCGACACCGGGCACGCCCAGTTCGCGGTGGACAAGGTGCGCCAGGCCATCGAGGCCGACCCGCGCTCCGGCGGCCGGCTCGCGCTGTGGGGCCGGCGGCTGATGGGCGAGGCGCTCAGCCAGGCCCAGCGGGTGGTCGCCGAGAGGGACGCGCTGTCCAACCTGCTGGTCGGCGGCGTCCAGGTGCAGGGCTTCGACCTGGTCGAGGTCGGCAAGATGTTCAACCGGATCACCGAGGCGCACACCCGGCGGATGGCCGCCCTGGGCCTGGCCAGCTAGGGCCTGCCCGGCCCGGGCGTCAGGCCGGCCGGTGGCGCCGGGTGCGGTGGACACCGGCCCGGTGCGGGTGGTGCCGGTGCGCCGGGGCCCGCCCGGCGGCGAGGTCCGGCCGGGCCAGCGTCGTGGTCAGCACCGCCGAGGCCAGCGCCGCGGCCGCGATCGACGCCGCCGGGTAGCGCCCGTCCAGGCAGAAGTGCGCCACCGTCCCGCCGAGCAGCGCCGCCGCCAGGGCGGTGCCCAGGGTCAGGGTGCGGGCCGCCCGGAAGTACGCGGGCCGCGCCAGCAGTGCGGCCAGGCCCGCGGCCAGGCCGACGAGGGCGAAGGCGATCGACTCGACCAGCAAAACTGCCTCCCGGGGACGGGCGCGCGGCGCCGACGGCCGCACTGTCGCCGTACCCCGGCCGACCCGGCCGTACACGCAACGGTGCCCCGCTCCCTGGGGGAGCGGGGCACCGGGTGAGCAGCTCGGACGACGCCTCAGGCGGTGCCGAAGCCGACCTTGCGGGCGGCCTGCTCGCCGATCTCCACGTACGCCAGGCGCTCGGCCGGGACGATGACGCGGCGGCCGTGCTCGTCGGTCAGCGCGAAGAGCTTCTCCGAACCCTCCAGCGCCTTGGCGATCGCGCTCTGGATCTCATCGGCACTCTGCGTGCTCTCGATCACGATCTCGCGCGGCGTGTTCTGCACGCCGATCTTGACCTCCACGGCTTCCGTCCCTCCGGGGTTGCAGCCTCCACGCGCGGACACCCCGACCGCCTGGGACAAGCGTTCGCGACGACCGCGCCGTACGGCTTCACCATAGAGCACGGGATCACCGCGGCGGCGAAGGTCGGTGGATCACCCCTGCTAGAGGGCCTCTCCGCCCTCCGAGGTGGGGTGCATCGGGAAGCCCTTCAGCCCGCGCCAGGCCAGGCTGGCGACCAGTCGCGCCGCCTCGTCGCGCGGGATGTCCAGGCCCTGCGACAGCCAGTACCGGGCGGTGATCTGGGCCAGGCCGCAGACCCCGGCGGCGAGCAGCTTGGACTCCGCCTCGGGCAGGTCGGTGTCCTCCTGGATCACCTTGCTGACCAGCGTCGCGCTCGCCTCGGAGGCCCGCTCGACCCGCTCGCGCACGGCCGGCTCGTTGGTCAGGTCCGACTCGAAGACCAGGCGGAACGCGCCGGACTCGCTGGAGACGTAGTTGAAGTACGCCTCCATCGTCGCGGCCACCCGGAGCTTGTTGTCGGTGGTCGTCGACAGTGCGTCGCGGGTCGACTCGACCAGGGCGTCGCAGTGCTTGTCCAGCAGCGCCAGGTACAGCTCCAGCTTCCCGGGGAAGTGCTGGTACAGCACCGGCTTGCTGACCCCGGCGCGGTCGGCGATGTCGTCCATGGCGGCCGCGTGGTAACCCTGCGCGACGAACACCTCCTGGGCGGCACCGAGCAGTTGTTCACGGCGGGCGCTTCGCGGCAGGCGGGCACCGCGCGGGCGCTCCTGCGCCTCCTGGATGGCCGTCACGGCGCTCCTCACTTCGGTTGTTCGGGGCTGGCAAGAGGGCCGATTCTACTTTTCGGTAACCGCTTCCGCGTTCGGCGGGAGTGAGAAAAGGACCTCGGCCTCCTTGTCAGGAGCCCACAATACGGCGCTGACCTCGGCGTCGGCAGGGGTGTGACAGGGGCCGGAACGGCCGTCCGGGCCGTCGGAATCCGAACCTCGTGACGCACCGCACCGGCGGCGTCACCGAGCGCGGAGCGCGGGCCAGCATCGTGGACCCGGGGCCCCTCGCGGCGGCGAACAAGGCCACTCCCATCGTCCGCCATGAGCGGGGAGGCCGGCGACCGGCGCCCGGCCGCCGGCGCCGCCCGGTAACGGCCCGGTTCGGGGCGAGGTCACGCCCGTTCACTCGTTCAGGTGGCAACCAGGCATGTGACCGATGGATTGCCCGGGCCCGGTCCTACCTTTCTGCTGTCGGACCGAACAGGTGTGGGGGAGGCCGCGGACGCCGGGGAAATCCGGAGGGCGGCCGCACCCAGGGGGCCCGGCGGGTCGGGCCCGGCCCGCCGGAACGGGCGTGCGCCCGGGGGAACGGATCGCGGGAGGGGCGCGGCCGGACCGTCGGGCCGGACGGCCGCACCACCGCTCGGTGGTGCCCCGCCCCGGGGGAGCGTCGCGGTGTCGTACCCGGCCGACCGGACTCCTCGCCCCCGGACCGTCCCCGCCGCCGTGCGGGGCCGCCCCGGTGGCCACTCAAGCCGCTCAAGCCATCCGTCGATCCGCCCGCCCGTGATCCGCCCGCCCGTGATCCGCTCTGCCCTGGAGGTCTCCCGTGCGCATCGCCCTGCTCACCGAGGGTGCCGGCCCACATTCCCGGCGCGGCGCCGGAGGCTGGTGCGACCGGCTGGCCGCGGGCCTGCCGGAGCACGAGTTCGGGCTGTACCTGCTGACCGGCCAGGGCGGCCAGGGCACCGCCGAGCGGCTGTCGCCCGCCTGGCGCGGGGCGCGCGAGCTGGCGCTGTGGGGGCGCCGGCCGGGCGGCCGGGTGCCCGGCACGCTGCGCGGACGCCAGTACGCCCGGGCGTACGAGGACCTGGTCAGAGCCCTGGTGCTGCCGGGGGAGCGGGCCGGCTTCGGGGCCGGGCTGTACCGGCTGGCCGTCCTCGCCCGGGAGGACGGCACGTTGCCCGCCTTCCTCGCCTCCGCGCACGCCCGGCGCACCCTGGAGCGGGTCTGGCGGCTGCCGGGCGCGGAGACCTCGGCCGGGCAGCCGCTGGTCCGCGACGTGCTGGTCGCGGCGGACCTGCTGGAGCAGTGCCTGCGGCCGTTGTCCGCGCCCTGGTACGGCACCGGGCCCGACGGCCTCGGCGGCGCCGACCTGTGCCACGTGGTCGGCGGCGGCCCCGCGGCGCTGCCCGCGCTGGTCGCCCGGTACCTGCACGGGGTGCCGTTCGTGGTCACCGAGCACGGCCTGCACCTGCGCGAGCAGTACCTCGGCCACCGCGAGGCGCCGTACCGGTGGCCGGTCCGGGCGCTGCTGCTGGCGTACTTCCGGGCGCTGACCGAGGAGACCTACCGGCAGGCGGCCGTCCTGACCCCCGGCAGCGCCCACGACCAGCAGTGGCAGCGCCGCTGCGGGGCCGACCCGGCGCGCACCCGGGTGGTCTACGAGGGGACGCCCGCGGTGGTCCGCCCGGCGGCCGGGCCCGAGCCCGCCGTGCCGACCCTGGTGTGGGCGGGCGCGCTGGAGCCGGGGCGGGACACCGAGCTGATGCTGCACGCCTTCGCGCGGGTGCGCGCCGACCTGCCGAGGGCCCGGCTGGTGATCCACGGCGAGGAGGCCGAGCCCGGCTACCGGGCGCACTGCGCGGCGCTCGCCGAGCGGCTCGGACTGGCCGCGGCGGTGGACTTCGCCGGGCGGCCCGGCTCGCTCGCCGAGGTCTGGGAGGGCGGCACGCTGGCCGTGTTCTCCGCGCTGTCCCAGCGCAGCCCCCGGCTGCTCGCGGACGCGATGCTCAGCGGCCGGGCCGTGGTGTCCACCGACGTCGGGGTGGCCCGCGAGGTGGTCGGGCCGACCGGGCTGCTGGTGCCCGCCCGGGACCCGCGCGCGCTGGCCGGCGCCTGCCTGGCGCTGCTGCGCGATGAGGAGCGGCGCGCCCGGCTCGGGCTGGCCGGGCGGCTGCGGGCGCAGGAACGCTTCGCCGTGGAGCCGGTGATCGGCGCCTTCCGGGAGATCTACCTGGAGCTGGTCTCGCAGTACCCGGCCTTCCCCGGCGGCGGGGCCGGCGGCGCGGCCGGGGAGTCGCCGCGCCCGTTCGCCCGGCCCGCCGAGTACTGGCTCGCCGACGGCCGCCGCGCGCCGGACGGCCCGGGCGGCCAGGGTGCCCCGGACGCGGCGGACGGCCCCGGCGGACGCCACGGCGCCGGGCCGGCCGGGTCCGAGCGGCCGGAGGACGGGGGCGGTGACGCCGGCGCGCAAGAGCGCCCCGGCGCCCTCGCGGAGGCCGTCTGATGGCGGGCGGCGCGGCGCCGGGCGGCCCCGGGAGCCCGGTGGGGGACCCGGTGCGCGAGGTGATGGCCGAGCACCGGGCGCTGTGCGAGCGGGCCGTCGACCCGCTGGAGATCGCCGCCGGACTGGAGGAGGCCGGGCTCGGCCCGCAGGCCGCCGCGCGCTGCCGGCACGCCGACCTGTTCTCGCTCGCCGAGGAGCTGTACGCGCGGGTGCCCCGCCGCCCACCCGTGCCGGAGCCGCCGCGCGGCCGGGAGTGCGCCGCCGCCACCCGGGCGACGCTGACCGCCGCCGCGCTGGCCGCACTGCCCTGCGCGGCCGTGGTCGCGCTCGGCGCCCGCTGGCCGGTGCTGCTGCCGGCCGCCGTCCCGCTGGTGCTGGTGCCCGCCCTGGCCGCGGACCCCGCCGCCGAGCCCGGCCCGCCGGACACCCGCCCCTGCGGCGCGGCGGACGGGCTGGGTCCGGCGCGGGCGCCGCGGCGGGCCGGCTCCCGGTGGCACCCGGCGGCGCTGGGGCACGGGCTGGGCCTGGCCGCGCTGCTGCTGCTCCCGCTGGCCGCGGCGGACGGGGACCGGCGGCTGACCGCCGCGCTGGTGCTGGCCGGGGCGGTGTCGGCCGGGTCGGCCGAGCGGGCGGCCCGCTGGTACCGGCAGGTCGGCCGCGGCCATCTCGGCGCGGCGGCCACGCTGGCCGAGTTCCGGTCCCGGATGCGGCCGGTGCTCCCGGTGGCGGTCGCCCTGCACCTGGCGGTGCTCGCGGTGCTGACCTTCGCCGCGCTGGCGGTGCTGACCGTCCTCGCGCCGCGCCCCGGGCCGGGCCACGGCGGGGGCCTGCTGCACCTGGCGGCCGAACGGGCCGGTGCCGCGCAGTGGGCGGCGCAGGGCGTGCTGGGCCTGCTGCTGGTGCTGCCCGCGCTGCTGGCCCGCTGCGGCCGGACGGCGGCCGCCGCGGCGGGGGCGCTGGCCGGGCCCGCCGTGGCGCTCGGGCTGCTCGCCCTGGGCCGTTCCGGGCCGACGGCCGGGATGCTCGGCGGCGGCGCGGTCGCCGCGGTGCTGCTGGCGTACGCCTGGGCCGTGCTCGGCCGGGCCGGTTCGCACCGCTGAGCCCGCCCGCCGGTGCGGCCCCGGGTGCCGCCCCCTTCTCTTTGCTCTCACTCAGTCCGCTCTTGATTTTCAGTCCGCCAGGTCGTCCCCGACCTCGCTTCGTGGAAGGACGCCCCCGATGAGGGTGCTGCTGCTGGGCGCCGACGGTTTCATCGGCCGCCGGGTCACCGATCGTCTGCTCATGGACCAGGAGTTGCAGGTGACGGTGCTCGGCCGGCGCGACTCGGCCGACATCCGCTTCGACCTGACCACCGGAAGCCCGGGCGCGCTGGCCCGGTTCCTGGACGCGGTCGTGCCGCAGGTGGTGATCAACTGCGCGGGCGCCACCTACGGCAGCTCGCGCACCCTGATCCGGTCGAACACGCTGGCCGTCGCCACCGTCTGCGAGGCGATCCGGCGCAGCCGGGAGCCGGCCCGGCTGGTGCACGTCGGCTCGGCCGCCGAGTACGGCCCGGTGCCGGGCGGGGTGCCGGTGTCGGAGCAGGCCGAGCCGCGGCCGGTCGGCCCGTACGGGGTGTCCAAGCTGGCCGGGACGGAGCTGGTGCTGGCGTCGGGCCTGGACGCGGCGGTGCTGCGGGTGTTCGACGTGGTGGGCCCGGGGGCGCCGACCGCCTCGCTGTTCGGGCGGCTCGCGGAGGGGCTGCGGCGGGCCCTGGAGCGGGACGAAACCCAGGTGCGGATGCCGGACCTGTCCGGATACCGGGATTTCGTGGACGTGCGGGACGTCGCGCGGGCGATTCAGGCGGCGGCGGTGTCGGCCGCCACCGGGGTGGTCAACATCGGCAGCGGGCACGCCGTCCGGGCCCGGGACGCGGCCCAGCTGCTGGTCCGGGCGTCCGGCTTCGAGGGGGCGATCGTCGAGGAGAACCGCCAGGTCCTGCTGCCCGCGCAGGCCGGCGGCCCGGTCGGCGACCACCTGCCCGGCCACCACCTGCCGGGCCACCGGCCGGAGGGCCGGGTCGCGGCGGGGGAGCCGGTGCCGTGGCGGCAGGCGGACGTGCGCACCGCCCGGGACCGTCTCGGCTGGCGGACACAGGTGCCGCTGGAGGAGTCGCTCGGGGACGTCTGGCTGGAGACGGCCTGCCGGGTCTGAGCGGCCACCGGGAGCGCCCGGGCCTGTCGGCACAGGCCGGGGGCGCTTTTCCGGGCTCCGGCGGGCGGTCCCACGATCCGACGCCGGCCGTCTCGCCCATCGGACGAGCTGTCTCGGAATACCGGAGGGGCGTGACACTGTTGGCCTAGGAGCCACCCGCGTGGCGGCGCAGCAACCACCATGAGGCTGGCCCAGGCCACCTGAACCAGACACCCATCGGAGTCCCCGTGTCGTTGCCACCCCTGGTCGAGCCGGCCGACGAGCTCACCGTTGACGAGGTCCGCAGGTACTCCCGCCACCTGATCATCCCCGACGTGGGCATGGCCGGGCAGAAGCGGCTGAAGAACGCCAAGGTGCTGTGCGTCGGCGCCGGCGGCCTGGGCTCGCCCGCGCTGATGTACCTGGCCGCGGCCGGTGTCGGCACGCTGGGCATCGTCGAGTTCGACGTGGTCGACGAGTCGAACCTGCAGCGCCAGATCATCCACGGCCAGTCGGACGTGGGCCGCTCCAAGGCGGAGTCGGCGCGGGACTCGGTCAAGGAGATCAACCCCTACGTCGACGTGATCCTCCACGAGGAGCGCCTCGACAACTCCAACGTCATGGAGATCTTCTCCGGCTACGACCTGATCGTGGACGGCACCGACAACTTCGCCACCCGCTACCTGGTGAACGACGCCGCGGTGCTGCTCGGCAAGCCGTACGTGTGGGGCTCGATCTACCGCTTCGACGGCCAGGCCAGCGTGTTCTGGGCCGAGCACGGCCCCTGCTACCGCTGCCTCTACCCGGAGGCCCCGCCGGCGGGCATGGTCCCCTCCTGCGCCGAGGGCGGCGTGCTGGGCGTGCTGTGCGCGTCCATCGGCTCGATCCAGGTCACCGAGGCGATCAAGCTGCTGGCCGGCGTGGGTGACCCGCTGGTCGGCCGGCTGATGATCTACGACGCCCTGGAGATGAACTACCGCCAGGTGAAGGTCCGCAAGGACCCGGACTGCGCCGTCTGCTCCGAGCACCCGACGGTCACCGAGCTGATCGACTACGAGGCCTTCTGCGGCGTCGTGTCGGAGGAGGCGCAGGCCGCCGCCGCCGGCTCGACCGTCACCTCGGCGCAGCTCAAGCAGTGGCAGGACGACAAGGAGGACATCTTCCTGATCGACGTCCGCGAGCCCGGCGAGTACGAGATCGTCAACATCCCCGGCGCGGTGCTGATCCCGAAGAACGAGTTCCTCATGGGCGACGCCCTGGAGAAGCTGCCGCAGGACCGCAAGATCGTGCTGCACTGCAAGTCGGGCGTGCGCTCGGCCGAGGTGCTGGCCGTGGTCAAGGCGGCCGGCTTCGCCAACGCCGTCCACCTGGGCGGCGGCGTGCTCGGCTGGGTCAACCAGATCGAGCCGCACAAGCCGGTCTACTAGAACGCCGATACGCGGAAGGGCCCGCCTCGGCGGGCCCTTCCGCGTATCCGGTGGACGTCAGAGCGCGCCGCGGCGCTGCAGCACGTTGTAGGAGATCCAGCCCGGCAGCACCGGCAGCCAGAAGGTGAGCGCCCGGTAGAGGAAGACCGCCGGGGTGGCGACCGCCGGCGACACGTCCGCGACCGTCAGGGCGCCGATCAGGGCGACCTCGACCGGGCCGATGCCGCCCGGGGTGGGGATCGCCGAGCCGGCCGCGTTGGCGGTCAGGAAGACCACCGCGACCGCCGAGAAGCTGACGTCGCCGCCGAAGGCCTGAACCGAGGCGTCCAGGCAGGCGGTGAAGGACAGGGTCAGCAGCAGGATGCCGCCGAAGCCGGTGACCAGCTTGCTGGGCGTCTGCATCAGGTCGAGCATCCGCGGCACCACGCCGAAGAACAGCGAACGCAGCCGGCCCAGTACGAACCGGCGCAGCGGCGCGACCGCCGCCACCACCAGGGCGAGCACGGCGGCGGTCAGCACGCCGATGATCACCGCGCGGGAGGCGGACAGGTCGCCGTTGGTCTGGCTGCCGGTGATCAGGCCGAAGCTGAACAGCAGCAGCAGGTGCCCGGCCAGGCCGGCCAGCTGGGAGGCGCCGACCGAGGCCACCGCCTGGCCGGAGCGGATCCCGGCCTTCTGCAGGTAGCGGGTGTTGAGCGCGATGCCGCCGATCGCGGCGGGCGCGACCAGCTTGACGAAGGAGCCGGCCAGCTGGGCCGCGACGGTGCGCCGGAACGGCAGCTTCTCCGGGACGAATCCGGTCAGGCTCATCGCGGCGGCGACGTAGCTGAACGCGGCCGCCAGCAGGGCCGCCGCCGCCCAGACCCAGTCCATCTGGGAGAGCTTGAGCTGGGCCGGCTTGATGGTGGTCAGCGCCAGGTAGGCGGCGAAGGTGAGCGCGATCACCATGATCAGGCTCTTCGGCTTCAGCCGCTCCAGCTTGGCCGGCTCCATCGGCGCCTCGGGGGCGATCTGGAGGATCTGGCCGCGGATGCGGCTCAGCAGGTCCTCGCCGGCCACCGCGATGTCCTCCTCGGCCTGCTGCTGGGTGCGCTCGCCGGCCGCGACCTGCTCCAGCGCCCTGGCCCGGGCGACGGTCTTGCGCTCCTTGGTGAGCCGCGCGAGGTCGACCCTGGTGGAGCGGCTCATCCCGACCGGCTGGAGCAGCGGCAGCGCCTGGGCGACCCGGTCGGCGCCGAGCACCGCGTTGGCGGTGGCGACGGCCCGCTCCGGGCCGATCCGCAGCGCGAAGGTGGTGACCAGCTGGGCGACGTCGATGCGCAGCGTCAGGTCGGTGGCGGCGATGTCGCCGCCGGAGAGGTTGACCAGGCAGGCCGTCTTCTCGTCCACCACCAGCAGCGACTCGCCGGTCAGCCGGCGGTGGGCGATCCGGCGCTCGTGCAGGGCCGCCACCGACTCCCAGAGCGAGGCCATCACCTGGTCGGTGACCTCCTCGTCGGAGAGCTCGTCCAGGATGCGGCCCTCGACCTTGCCGTAGACCAGGATCGCGGCGTCCGGACCCAGCTCGGAGGTGGCGACCAGCTGCGGCGCGCGGGCGCCCGACGCGGCCGCCGCGTAGGCGATCAGGGCCTCCTGCTCCAGCGCCTGGCGCAGCGACTGCGGGCTGCGGCGCACCGCCACCGAGCGCAGCCGCAGCCGCCGCCAGGCCCGGTAGAAGAAGCCGGAGGCCTGCTGCTCGCGGTCGATGATGTGGACGTCCAGCGGCGGGCCGCTCTGCTGGGTGACGTAGTAGCGGCGGGTGCCGCCGGGCGCGTCCGGGGCGCGGTGGGCGCTCTCCGGGGTGAAGCCGACCTTGCGCAGGCCGATCATCAGGTGCTGGCCGGTGGGCCGGATGTTCGGGGAGCCGATCGCGTACAGCGTGCCGTACGCGACGGACCAGCCGATCAGGACGGTGAGCAGCAGCGACAGCGGGGTGGTGTAGCCGCCGAGCAGTTCGGTGATCCCGCTGAAGACCACCACCACCCACAGGGCGACCCGCCACCGGGGGCGGCTCGACATGCCGACCGCGGTCATGTAGGCGATCACCGGGGCGAGGTAGCCGTGCACCGGGTCGGTGAGGGTGCCGTTGCTGTCCATCGGCAGCCTGGTCAGCGCGTCCCGGATGTGGTCGGAGGCGCCTTCGGCCACCCACCAGTCGATGCCCAGCGAGACGCCGTAGGCGAGCACCGAGGCGAGCACGCCGTCGGCGACCCGCAGGCCGTCGCGTTTGATCAGCCGCTCGACCGCGAAGGCCAGCGGCACGGCGAGCACCGCGACGCTGGAGAGCAGGCCGGTGATCGTGGAGAGCACCGCGGAGAAGTGCGGCGCGTTGGTGGCGATGTCCTGTTCGATGCCGGTGGTGGTCGAGGTGGCGATGCCCGCCAGCACGAAGACGGCGACTATGCCGAAGACGCCGGCCAGGAAGCGGATCAGGTCGGACGGGCGGTGCGCCCGGGCGGCGAGCAGTGGCTCGTCGACGTCCAGGTGCGGGGTGCCGTCCAGCGGGTCGTGGTAGTCGGGCAGCGGGCGCCGGGCCGGCGGTTCGGCAGCCGCCGGTCCGGGGACGGCCGGTTCCCCGGGGGCCTCGGCGGGTTCGGCGGGTTCGGCGGGTTCTTCGGAGGCCTCGGCGGGCGCGGGGGTCTTGATCGTCCGGTCCTTGATCAGGGAGACTTCCGGCGTAGGCCCGGTCGCGGGCCCACCACCGGGAGCCGAGGGCACGGCGGCGGCGGACTCGTCGGAGTCCTCGTCCACACCCACGTCAGCCGTCCCGGTCATCTGGTCTTGTCCTCGTATCACCACTCACCGCCCCGAAGATGGTGGCATGCCTCGGCGCCCCGTGCTGGACAGGGGCCGGATCGGGCGCGGCGGATCGTTCGTACGGGGCCGCGGGTGCGCCCCCGTGAGGAAGAATGCCGCAGGTGACGGACGTAACAGACGACGGCCTCCCGGACACCCTGCCGCCCTTCGCCGAACTGGTGCTCGACCTGACCGAGCGGATTCCACCCGGCAGGGTGATGACCTACGGGGACGTTGCCGAGTACCTCGGCCAGGGCGGCCCCCGGCAGGTCGGCCGGGTGATGGCCCTGTACGGCGGCTCGGTCCCCTGGTGGCGGGTCATCCGCGCCGACGGCCGCTTCCTGCCCGGGCACGAGCACCGCGCCCTCGCCCACTACGGCGAGGAAGGCACCCCGCTGCGCGAACTCGCCGACCCGCCCCGGGTCGACCTGCGCCGGGCCCGCTGGGACGGACGGGAGCCGGGCACCGCGCGATGAGGCCGCCGCGGAACGCGCGACGAGGCCGCCGCGGACCGGGTCGCTGCGGACCGGGGATGCCGCGAAACCGCCGCGCCGACGGGAATGACGGGGCAGGATCGTAGGCTCGATACGGGCGGGCCCCGGCGGGCCCGCCCGGCCACGCCTCCAGCACAACCCCAGGATCCGCCTCCGTGAGTTCCCCGTACCGGCTCGTGCGCAGCCCGCTCGTCCAGCCCGCCCCACCCGTGCTGGACGAGTACCAGCGCGCCGTGGTCGAGCACGGCGGCGGGCCGCTGCTGGTGCTCGCCGGCCCCGGGACGGGCAAGACCACCACCCTGGTCGAGGCCGTCGCCCGGCGGATCGAGGACGGCACCGACCCCGAGCGCATCCTCGTCCTCACCTTCAGCCGCAAGGCCGCGACGGAACTGCGCGACCGGATGTCCGCCCGGCTCGGCTCCTCCTCGGCCGCCCCCCAGGCCACCACCTTCCACTCCTTCAGCTACGCCCTGCTGCGCGCCCACCAGGACCCGCAGGACTACGCCGAACCGCTGCGGCTGCTCTCCGGCCCCGAGCAGGACGTCATGGTCCGCGAACTGCTGGCCGGCGGAGCCGAGGACGCGAAACTCGGCAGCTCCCGGATCCACTGGCCGCTCGACCTGCGGGCCTGCCTGACCACCCGCGGCTTCGCCGACGAGGTCCGTGCCGTCCTCGCCCGCAGCCGCGAGCTGGGCCTCGGCGAAGCCGAACTGGAGCGCTTCGCCCAGGGCGTCCAGCGCCCCGACTGGGCCGCCGCCGCGCACTTCCTCGCCGACTACCTCGACGTGCTCGACCTGCGCGGCGTCCTCGACTACGCCGAACTCGTCCACCGGGCCGTCCTGCTCGCCGAACGCCCCGAGGTCGCCGAGCAACTGCGGCGGCGCTACGAGGTGGTGTTCGTCGACGAGTACCAGGACACCGACCCCTCCCAGGTCCGGCTGCTGCGCCAGCTGGCCGGCGGCGGTCGCGAACTCGTCGCGGTCGGCGACCCCGACCAGTCGATCTACGCCTTCCGCGGCGCCGACATCAACGGCATCCTCGACTTCCCGCAGACCTTCCGCCGGGCCGACGGCGAACCCGCCGACGTCAAGGTGTTGCGTGTCTCCCGCCGTTCCGGCGCCGTCCTGCTCGCCGCCTCCCGGGAGCTCGCCCGGCGGATGCCGATGGGCCGGCTGCCCGCCGACAAGCTCGCCCAGCACCGCGCGCTGCTGCCCTCCCGCGAGGGCGGCCGGGCCGAGGTCTACACCTACCCCACCCCCGGCGCCGAACTCGACTCGATCGCCGACCTGCTGCGCCGCGCCCACCTGGAGGACGGCGTGCCCTGGGGCGAGATGGCCGTCCTGGTCCGGGCCGGCGCCCGCTCCATCCCCGGCGTACGGCGGGCGCTCAGCGCGGCCGGCGTCCCGCTGGAGATCGACGGCGACGACCTGCCGCTGCGCGAGGAGCCGGCCGTCGCCCACCTGCTGCTCGCCCTGCGGGTCTGCGCCGAGCAGGCCGCCCGCGACCGGCACGGCGACCCCGACACACCCGACCCGCTCACCACCGACCTGGCCCACGCCCTGCTCACCGGCCCGCTCGGCGGCCTCGACGGCTCCGACCTGCGCCGCCTCGGCCGCGCCCTGCGCGAGGAGGAACGCGCCGCCCTGCGCGCCGACGGGGACCCGGCCGCCCCGCGCCCGGCCGGCGACCTGCTGCGCGAGGCCCTCGCCGAACCCGAGCGGCTGATCGCCCTCGACCCCGCCCACGCCCGCCGGGCCCGCGACCTCGGCACCCTGCTGCGCAAGGTCCGCGAACGCCTCGCCGGCGGCTGCACCGCCGAGGAGGCGCTCTGGGAGCTGTGGGACGGCAGCCGCCGCTGGCGCGAACGTCTGGAACGGGCCGCCCTGCGCGGCGGCGCCGCCGGCCGCAACGCCGACCGCGACCTCGACGCGCTGTGCGCCCTGTTCGAGACCGCCGCCCGCGCCGAGGAACAGGTCACCGGCCACCGCGGCGCCCTCGACCTGCTCGCCGAGCTCGACGCCCAGGACATCGCCGCCGACACCCTCACCGTCCGGGCCGTGCGCCCCGAGGCCGTCCGGCTGATGACCGCCCACCGCTCCAAGGGCCTGGAGTGGCGCCTGGTCGTCGTCGCCGGCGTCCAGGACGGCCTCTGGCCCGACCTGCGCCGCCGCGGCTCCCTGCTGGAGGCCGACCGGATCGGCCGCGACGGCCTCGCCGAACCGCTCTCCCCGGGCGCCCTGCTCGGCGAGGAGCGCCGGCTCTTCTACGTCGCCGCGACCCGCGCCCGGGAGCGGCTGATCGTCACCGCCGTCAAGGCCCCCGCCGACGACGGCGACGAGCCCTCCCGCTTCCTGCGCGAGCTCTACCGCGAGGACGTCGACCCGCGCACCGGAAGGGTCGTGCGCCGCACCCCGCCGGTCGTCGTCGAGGACGTCACCCACCGTCCGCGCCGCCCGCTGTCCGTCGCCGCACTGGTCGCCGAACTGCGGGCCGTCACCGTCGACCCGGCCCGCTCGCCCGAACTGCGCCGGGCTGCCGCCGAACGGCTCGCCCTGCTCGCCGCCGCCACCGACGACGAGGGCCTGCCACTGGTGCCCGCCGCCCGCCCCGACCGCTGGTGGGGCCTGGCCGACGCCACCGCCGCCCCCGACCCGCTGCGCAGCGCCGACCTGCCGGTGCGGCTGTCCGGCAGCGGCCTGGAGCAACTGGAGAACTGCTCGCTGCAGTGGTTCCTGGACAAGGAGGTCAAGGCCCGCGCAGCCGGCTCCGCCGCCCAGGGCTTCGGCAACGTCGTGCACGCGCTCGCCGACGAGGTCGGCTCCGGGCGCACCCCCGCCGACCTCGCCGTCCTGATGGAACGCCTGGACACCGTCTGGGACGCGCTGGCCTTCGACGCGCCCTGGAAGTCCCAGCAGGAGAAGACCCAGGCCCGTGCCGCCCTGGAGCGCTTCCTCAACTGGCACGTGCTGGAACGCGGCCGCGACCTCGTCGCCACCGAGCACGGCTTCGACGTCACCCTCGACGCCGGCGGCGTCTCGGTGCGCATCCGCGGCTCGATGGACCGGGTCGAGAAGGACGCGGCCGGGCGCGCCTACGTCGTCGACTTCAAGACCGGCAAGCAGATCCCCACCGACAGGTCGCTGCCCGAGCACAAGCAGCTCGCCGTCTACCAGCTCGCCGTCCGCGCAGGGGCCCTCAACGAGCTGCCCGGCTTCGCCGACCGCCCCCCGGCCACCGGCGGCGCCGAACTCGTCCACCTGCGCGAGCCCGCCGCCAAGGCCGCCCAGGACGCCCCCAAGGTGCAGCGGCAGGACCCGCCGGAGGGCGAGCCGTGGATCGAGAACCTGCTCGCCGACGCGGCCGGCCGGGTCCTCGCCGAGCGCTTCGTCCCGCAGACCGGCGGCGGCTGCGACCGCTGCACCTTCCGCCGCAGCTGCTCCGCCCAGCGGGACGGGGCGCAACTCGTCGAGTGAAGGTTGTCCGCCGCTCCGGTTAACGTTGCGGGGTGACCGCCGTGCTCAGCCATCCCGACCAGCTCAAGGAGCTGCTGGGCATCCCGTTCAACCGGGAGCAGATGGCGGCCATCGGCGCCCCCCTGGAACCGGCCGTGATCGTGGCCGGCGCCGGGTCCGGCAAGACCACGGTGATGGCCGCCCGGGTGGTCTGGCTGGTCGGCTCCGGCGCCGTCCGGCCCGAGGAGGTGCTCGGCCTCACCTTCACCAACAAGGCCGCCGGCGAACTCGCCGAACGCGTGCGCACCGCCCTGCTGCGGGCCGGTGTCACCGGGGAGGACGGCGCGGAGCCGCTCGGCGAACCGGAGATCTCCACCTACCACGCCTTCGCCGGCCGGCTGCTCAAGGAGCACGGCCTGCGGATCGGCATCGAACCCGACGTGCGGCTGCTCGCCGACGCCACCCGCTTCCAGCTCGCCGCCAAGGTGCTGCGCACCGCCCGCGGCCCGTTCCCCGCGCTCACCGGCACCTTCGCCAACCTGGTCGCCGACCTGATCGCCCTGGACGGCGAACTCGCCGAGCACCTGGTCGAGCCGGACACCCTGCGCGCCCACGACGAGGACCTGCTGGACACCCTCGCCACCGTCAAGCTCACCAACGACGACCTGCGGGCCGTCCCCGCCACCGCCCGGGCCCGGCTGGAGCTGCTGCGCCTGGTCGAGGACTACCGGCGCCGCAAGCACGCCGCCGGGCTGATGGACTTCGGCGACCAGATAGCCGCCGCCGCCCGGCTCGCCCAGCAGCGGCCCGAGGTCGGCGCGCTGCTCCGCGGCCAGTTCCGGGTCGTGCTGCTCGACGAGTACCAGGACACCTCGGTCGCCCAGCGGCTGATGCTGGCCGGCCTGTTCGGCGCCGGCCCAGGGGGACCGGGCGGTGCCCACCCCGTCAGCGGCCACCCCGTCACCGCCGTCGGCGACCCCTGCCAGGCGATCTACGGCTGGCGCGGCGCCTCCGTCGCCAACCTCGACGAGTTCCCCCGGCACTTCCCGAAGGCCGACGGCCGCCCCGCCGCCCGCTACGCGCTCAGCGAGAACCGCCGCAGCGGCGGGCGGCTGCTCGCCTTCGCCAACGAACTCGCCGCGCCGCTGCGGGCCATGCACGAGGGCGTCGAGGCGCTGCGCCCGGCCCCCGGCGCCGAGCAGGACGGCTACGCGCGGGCGGCGCTGCTGCCCACCCACGCCGAGGAGGTCGACTGGCTCGCCGACTCGATCGCCCACCTGGTGCGCACCGGCACCGCGCCCGGCCGGATCGCCGTGCTGTGCCGCGGCGGCGCGGCCTTCCCGGACATCCACGCGGCCCTGGTCGCCCGCGAGGTGCCGGTCGAGGTGGTGGGCCTGGGCGGGCTGCTGCAACTGCCCGAGGTGGCCGACCTGGTGGCGGTCTGCGAGGTGCTCCAGGACCCGACCGCCAACGCCGCGCTGGTGCGCCTGCTGATCGGCCCGCGCTGGCGGATCGGCCCGCGCGACCTCGCCCTGCTCGGTCGCCGGGCCGCCGACCTGGTGCGCACCGACCGACCCGAGGGCGTGGAGGCGCTGACGGCGGCCGTCGCCGAGGCCGACCCCACCGAGGTGGTCTCGCTCGCCGACGCGGTGGAGACCTTCCTCGACGCGGAGCAGCCCGACGAACTGCCCTTCTCCGCCGAGGCCAGGGTCCGCCTGGCCCGCCTCGGCCAGGAGCTGCGCGACCTGCGCCGCTCGCTCGCCGACCCGCTGATGGACGTGCTGCACCGGGTGCTGGCCGTCACCGGCCTGGAGGTCGAACTCGCCGCCTCCCCGCAGGCGCTGGCCGCCCGGCGGCGCGAGACCCTGCACGCCTTCCTGGACGTCGCCGCCTCCTTCGCCGACCTCGACGGCGACCCCGGCCTGGCCGCCTTCCTCGGCTTCCTGCGCGCCGCCCAGGAGTACGAGCGCGGCCTGGACAGCAGCCTGCCCGGCGGCGAGGACACCGTGAAGGTGCTCACCGCACACAAGTCCAAGGGCCTGGAGTGGGACGTCGTCGCCGTCCCCGGCCTGGTCAAGGGCTCGTTCCCGTCCACCACCTCGCGCGAGCGCTGGACCAGCAGCAAGCGGGTGCTCCCGCACGCCCTGCGCGGCGACGCGGACACCCTGCCCGACGTGCGCGGCGGGTGGGACGGCAAGGCCATGACCGCGTTCAAACGGCAGCTGGCCGAGCACTCCGGCACCGAGGAACTGCGCCTGGGCTACGTCGCGTTCACCCGCCCGCGCACGCTGCTGCTGGCCTCCGGGCACTGGTGGGGGCCCAGCCAGAAGACCGTCCGCGGCCCGTCCGCCTTCCTGGAGCAGCTGCGCGAGCACTGCGAGCGGCCCGGCGCCGGGGAGGTCGAGCACTGGGCCGAGCAGCCGGAGAAGGGCGCCGAGAACCCGGCGCTGGCCGCCCCCGTCGAGCACCCCTGGCCGCTGCCGCTGGACCCGGCCGCCCAGCTGGCCCGCCGCCGGGTCGCCGAGGTGGTGCACGCCCGGCTGGCCGGCGCGCCCGCCCCCGAGCCCGAGCCGATGGCCGCCGAGGACCAGCGCCAGGCGGCCTCCTGGGACCGCGACCTCACCGCGCTGCTGGGCGAGTTGGAGCGCTCCCGGCGCACCGCCCGCGACGTGCCGCTGCCCGCCGCGCTGTCCGCCACCCAACTGCTGCGCCTGGCTGCCGACCCGGACGGCTTCGCGCGCGACCTGGCCAGGCCGATGCCGCGCCCGCCGCAGCCGGCCGCCCGGCGGGGCACCCGCTTCCACGCCTGGGTGCAGTCCCGGATCGAACCGCTGCTGCTGATCGAGCCGGGCGCGCTGCCCGGCGCGGACGACGACGGCATCGAGGACGAGCAGGACCTGGAGCAGCTCAAGGAGGCGTTCCTGCGCACCCCGTACGCCCAGCGCCGGCCGCACCGGGTGGAGGCGCCGTTCCAGCTGGTGCTCGGGGGGCGGGTGGTGCGCGGCCGGATCGACGCGGTCTACCGGGACGGTGACGTGACGTCAGTAGCCGGTGGCGCGTCACGCTACGAAGTGGTGGACTGGAAGACCCACCGCGAGGAGACTGCCGACCCGTTGCAGCTCGCGGTCTACCGGATCGCCTGGGCCGAGCAGGCGGGCGTTCCGCCGGAGCAGGTCACGGCTTCCTTCCTGTACGTCCGCAGCGGGCGGATCGTCCGTCCGGCAGGACTTCCCGACCGAAAAGAGTTGGAACGGCTCCTGATCGGGAACAGTGAAGAATGAGTCACGCAGAGCATTCAAGTCATCACGGCAGCGCCCGAAACCTGTGCGTCATGCACGTTTCGTGCCTATTGTGGGGTCGGTAACCGGTCAACCCCCGTGCTCCGGCCGCCAGCGAGGCCCGCATTCCCTAACCCTCAGTCATCACCGCAGGTGCCCCAGGGCATCGGCGTCTTCTGCTGGAGTAACGACGTTGAGCGCGACCGGATGGATCAGAGAGCGGTTCACCGGGCCGACCCCGGGACCCGCTCCGGGCACGACCGGCACCTGGCCGAGGACGGCGCTCGCGCTGCCCTTCATCGGCATGGCGCTGATCGTCGCCCTCGACTTCGTCAGCAACACCGAGGTGACGGTCGAACCGGCCCTCACCGCCGTCCCCGCGCTGGCCGCCGTGGTCAGCCACCGAACCTGGTACCCGCTCGCCATCGGCCTCTTCACCGAGGCGGTGGCCTTCCTGATGGCCTTCCGCAGCGACGCGCTCGACCAGTCCGTGCACGCCGCCAGCGTCTTCGCGATCCTGCTGGTCGCGCTGATCGGCTGGGTCAGCGCCACCCTGCGGCTGCGCCAGGAGCGGGCGCTGGCCGACGCCCAGCTCGTCGCCTCGATCGCCCGCCGGGTGCTGCTGAGGCCCGTCCCCGAGCGGGTCGGCACCGTCCAGGCGGCCGTCCACTACGAGGCCGCCGCCGCGCACGCCAGGATCGGCGGCGACCTGTACGAGGTGGTCAACACCCGGCACGGGGTGCGGGCCGTGGTCGGCGACGTCCGCGGCAAGGGCCTCGGCGCGGTCGAGACCGCCGCCGCCGTCCTCGGCGCCTTCCGCGAGGCCGCGCACCAGGAGCCCGCACTGGACCGGGTCGCCGGCTGGCTGGCCGTCAGCCTCGACCGGGCCCTGCACGAGAACGACCACCCGGGCGTGGAGGAGGAGTTCGTCACCCTGGTGCTGATCGGCGTCGGGGCGGACGGCACCGCGGAACTGGTCAACTGCGGCCACCCCTCGCCGCTGCTGCTGCGCGGCGGGGATGTCCGGCCGCTCGAACTCGCCGAGACCGTCCCGCCGCTGGGCGTCCTGGACCCGGCCGACGTCCGGCCGCCGGTGCACCGGGTGGCACTGCGGCCCGGCGACCGGGTCCTGCTGTTCACCGACGGGGTGATCGAGGCCCGCGACCGCTCCGGCGCCTTCTACCCGCTCGCCGAGCGCCTCCCGCGCTGCGCCGACGGCCGCCCGGCGGACGTCCTGCAGCGCCTGCACGAGGACGTGGTGCGCCACGTCGGCCGCCAACTCGGCGACGACGCGGCCATGCTGCTCCTCCAGTACGCGCCGGCCCCCGCCGCCGGCACCCAACTACCGCACCAGCACGGCGTCCTGACCCGGCACTAGTCCCGTGCTGGGCCCGTACTAGAGCGAGACCTCCACCAGCAGCGGCCGGTGGTCCGACACCGCCGCGCGCGGCGCCGCCGCCGGGCCGACCGCGGCGCGCGGCACGCCGACCGCCAGCACGTGGTCGAACTGCACCGCCGGGCGGTGCGAGGGGTACGTCGGGGTGCGGGCCAGGTCGTACCAGCCCTGCAGACGGGGGCGGGGCTCGCGCACCCGGCGCCGGCGCGGCTCGGCCAGGGCCGGCCGGGCCCGCCGGGCCGCCCGCAGCTCCCGGACCCGTGCCCGGGGAGCGGTGCGCTCCAGTGCGGTCGCCCCGCCGAGGACGGTGCGCGGCACCGCGCCGACCAGGTTGAAGTCGCCCAGCACCAGGTACGGCTGCGGCAGGTCCGCGATCCACCGCCGGATGCCGGCCAGCTGCGCCATGTTCCACCCGGGGACGAAGGACAGGTGCGCCGCCACCACGGTGAACGGGCCGTGGTCGCCCTCCAGCACGGCCGCCAGCGCCGCCCGCGGCTCGTCCGGCACCGGGGTGAGCCCGCGCCGGCCGGCCACCCGCAGTGGCAGTCCGAACGGGGCCGGGGCGAACCGGCGGGCCCGCCAGTGCCGCACCGGCAGCCGGGTCAGCAGCGCGGTGCCGTACGAGGGCGGGGCGCCGTCGCCGACGTCGCCGGGCCCGTACACCCGCAGGCCGCCGGGCACGGAGGGCTCCGGCACCCAGCCCGCGACCGGCGCCGGGCGCCCGTGCAGGGCGGCGGCGAACCGCCAGTCGGCGGCCCCCATGGCCTTGGCGGCCACCGCGGCCTGGTCGGTGCCGCCCGAGCGGGACTGGTGGCGGTCCACCTCCTGGAGGGCCAGTACGTCGGCGTCCAGCGCGGCCACCGCCTCCGCCAGCGGCCCGCCGGCGTCGGCGGGGTAGGGCCGCGGGGCGCCGTCCGGGGCGAGCGGCTGACCGTGCAGCAGGTTGAAGGTGGCGATGCGCAACTGGCTCACACCGCACGACGGTACCCGCTCGCCGGGGGAGGGGGCGCGGCTTGAGCCCGTGGGGCATACCGGGTATACATACTGAGTATGTCCATCCGACACGGCCTGCTCGCCCTGCTCGACCAGGGCCCGCGCTACGGCTACCAACTGCGCACCGAGTTCGAGGCGCGCACCGGCGCCACCTGGCCGCTCAACGTCGGGCAGGTCTACACGACGCTGTCCCGACTGGAGCGGGACGGCCTGGTCGAGCCCGCCGGAGAGGACGACGAGGGCCACCAGTTCTACGCCGTCACCGAAGAGGGACGCACCGAGCTGCGGGCCTGGTTCGACACCCCGGTGCCCCGGACCAACCCCCCGCGCGACGAACTGGCCATCAAGCTCGCCATGGCCGTCACCGTCCCCGGGGTGGACGTCTCCGCCGTCGTCCAGGGCCAGCGCCGCCACAGCATCAAGGCGCTCCAGGACTACACCCGGCTCAAGGGCCGCGCGCTGGCGGGGGAGTCACGGCCCGGCATCGCGCCCTCCGCGAGCAACGACCTGGCCTGGCTGCTCGTCCTCGACCAGCTGATCTTCCAGACCGAGGCCGAGATCCGCTGGCTCGACCACTGCGAGACCCGGCTCCACCAGCACGCGGAGACCGAACAGGCCCGCGCCGCCGAAGCCGCCCGCGACGGCGGCGCCACGGCCGCCCGGCCCGCCCGCCGCCGCTCGCGCACCTGACCCCGCCCGCCGTCGCTCGCGCACCTGCCCCCGCGACGGCCGCCGCTCGCGCACCTGACCGCGACGGCCCGCCCGAACCACCGGCCCGGACCCGACGCCGAGCCCACCACCAGCACAAGGGGGGAACCATGTCCCACACCGACCCGGCCCGGCAGACGCCGGTACTGCACCTGGAGAACGTCACCCGAGTCCACGGCCAAGGCGCCGCGGAGGTCCAAGCCCTGCGCGGCATCGACCTCAAGGTCCACCCCGGCGAGTTCGTCGCCGTCATGGGCCCGTCCGGCTCCGGCAAGTCGACGCTCCTCACCCTCGCCGGCGGACTGGACACCCCGACCACCGGCCAGGTCCTCGTCGAGGGCGTCGCCCTCGGCGGGCTCAACCGCAAGCGGCTCGCCCAGGTCCGCCGCCGCTCCATCGGCTACGTCTTCCAGGACTACAACCTGATACCGGCCCTCACCGCCGGCGAGAACATCTCGCTGCCGCGCGAACTCGACGGCCTCTCCGCCCGCGCCGCCCGCCGCGAGGCGCTCGCCGCCCTGGAGGAGCTCGGCATCCCCGAGCTCGCCGACCGCTTCCCCGACGACATGTCCGGCGGCCAGCAGCAGCGCGTCGCCATCGCCCGCGCCCTCATCGGCGACCGCCGCCTCGTCCTCGCCGACGAGCCCACCGGCGCCCTCGACTCCACCACCGGCGAGGCCGTCCTCGCCGTCCTGCGCGCCCGCTGCGACGCCGGCGCCGCCGCCATGATGGTCACGCACGAGGCCCGGCACGCCGCCTGGGCCGACCGCGTGGTCTTCCTGCGCGACGGCCGCATGGTCGACGAGAGCGTCAGCCAGGACGCCGCCAGCCTGCTCGTCAGCGCCGCCACCAACAGCATGAAGGTGGACGAGTGAAGCTCAGCGCCTGGCGGGTCGCCCTGCGCATCGCCCGCCGCGACGCCCTGCGCGCCAAGGGCCGCAGCGCCCTGGTGGTCGCCATGGTCGCACTGCCCGTCCTCGGCGTCACCGGCGCCGACGTGGTCTTCCGCAGCGCCGACCTCGAACCCGCCGAACACGTCGTGCGCGTCATGGGCCAGGCCGACGGCGAACTGCAGATGCTCGAACGCGGCGCCATCGTCCTCCAGGCGCCCGACCCCGACAAGGGAATGTCCACCAGGAGCGCCAAGGACGAGGCGAAGAACGGCGCCGCCCCCCAGTACACCCCCGCCCAGCGGCGCAGCCTCGACACCGAACCCGTCGAACTGGCGAAGCAGCTGCTCCCGCCCGGCACCGTCCTCGTGCCCGAGCGGCAGGGCCCCTACACCGCCGCCGGCAGCTCCCAGGGCCTGCTCAGCACCCGGACCACCGAGCTGGACCTCACCGACCCGGTCTGGAAGGGCCGGGTCGACCTGGTCAAGGGCCGCGCCCCCGCCACCGACGGCGAAGCCGCCGTCACCCGGGACTTCCTCACCCGCTCCGGCCTCAAGATCGGCGACCAGACCGCCGTCCGCGGCCTGGAGGACACCCCCTTCACCATCACCGGCGTCGTCGAGTACCCCGGTGAACTGACGGCCACCGAGATCATCGCCCGGCCCGACACCCTGATCGGCAAGATCGCCAAGCTCCCCGGCGCCGACCGCAGCCGCAACGCCGGCACCGACGCGCCCACCCGCTGGCTCGTCAAGCTCCCCGCCGGCAGCCTGGACTGGCCCAAGGTCACCGAACTGGGCGGCTACGGCTTCACCCTCGCCTCCCGCGCCGTCCTGCTCGACCCGCCGGCCCGCGCCGACGTCCCCTACTACGTCGAGGCCGACAAGCACGGCGGCCCCACCCCCGGGTACCTCGACCGCACCTCCGTCGTCATCCTCGCCACCGTCGTCGGCATGGCCCTGCTGGAGATCGTCCTCCTCGCGGGCCCCGCCTTCGCCGTCGGGGCCAGGCGCTCCCGGCGGCAGCTCGGACTGCTCGCCGCCGGCGGCGGTGAGCGCGCCAACATCCGCGCCGTCGTCCTCGGCGGCGGCATCGTCCTCGGCATCACCGGCGCCGTCGTCGGCCTCGGACTCGGCATCGGCCTGGTCGCCCTGCTGCGCACCCGGGCCGAGGAGTACGCCGGCCAGCGCTTCGGCCACTTCAACCTCCAGCCGCTCGACCTGCTCGGCGTGCTCCTGGTCGGCCTGGTCACCGGCCTGCTCGCCGCCGTCGTGCCCGCCGTCCAGGCCTCCCGCCAGGACGTCGTCGCCGCGCTCACCGGCCGCGACTCGCTCAAGCCCCCGAGCCGCAAGCTCGCCCTGCTCGGCCTGCTGATGCTCGGCGGCGGCTCCGCGCTCGCCCTGCTCGGCGCCACCAGCGGCTTCGCCAACCGCAGCCTGTCCGTCCTCGGTGGCTCGGCCGTCGCCGAACTCGGCATGGTCGCCCTGACGCCCTACCTGGTCGGCCTGTTCGGCCGGCTCGGCCGCTGGCTCTCGCTCGGCCCCCGGCTCGCCCTGCGCGACTCGGTGCGCCACCGCGGCCGCACCGCGCCCGCCGTCGCCGCCGTGATGGCCGCCGTCGCCGGCACCGTCGCGGTCAGCGTCTACCTCGCCAGCTACGACGAGGGGAACCGCCGCGAGTACACCGCCGCCGCCCCCTCCGGCGCCGTCATGCTCGGCAGCGGATGGCTGCCCGCCTCCGAGGGCAAGCTGCTGCCGCAGATGCGCGACGCGGTGGAACGCAACATCCCCGCCCTCGGATCGCGCGCCGACATCCAGCGCGTCGACTACAAGGGCGACTGCGCCGACGGCGGCAGCGGCTGCGGCTACATCCAGGTCGAACTGCCCAAGGAACTGCGCTGCCCCGCCCTCGACGACACCGAGCGCAGCACCGACGAGACGGAACGCATCCTCGGCACCGACCCGCGCTGCCAGGGCATCGGCCACCGCGGCAACCACTTCAGCAACCTCTCCGCGGGCGACGCCACCCTGCTGCGCAACCTCTACGGCGTCACCGACCCGGCCGCCGGGCAGGCCCTCGCCGCCGGCAAGGCCGTGGTCTTCGACGCGAAGTACCTCAAGGACGGCAAGGTCGCGGTCGGGTTGAACGATCCGATGGAGGAGACCGACGGGCCGTCCCCCCGGAAGCGCGGCCACACCGAGATCTCCGTCGACGCCGTCCTCGCGTCCGCGGTGGTGCCGGCCAGCGGCCAGGCCGTGATCAGCCCCGACACCGCCACCCGGCTCGGCCTCACCACCTCCCCGGCCGGCTCGGTCTGGCTGCCCGACAGCTCGCCCTCCGACGGCGCCCAGCAGAAGGCCAACGGGGCGCTGGCCAAGCTCACCGACCAGGACGTCCTCTCGATCGAGCGCGGCTACCAGTCCAGGTCCGACCTGATCGGCCTCGGCCTGTCGATCTTCGCCGGCATCGTCGCCCTCGGCGCGGCCGGCATCGCCACCGGACTCGCCGCCGCCGACTCCCAGCGCGACCTGACCACCCTCGCGGCGGTCGGCGCCGAGCCCCGGATCCGGCGCACGCTCTCCGGCTTCCAGTGCGGGGTGATCGCCGCCATGGGCACCCTCCTCGGCACCGTCTGCGGGATCGTGCCGGCGGTGGCCCTGCGCAAGGTCCAGGGCGTGGCGACCTCCGTCCCCGGGATGAGCGCCGAGACGATCGCCAACAACTCGGTCGTGGTCCTCCCGTGGCTCACCATCGCGGTCACCGTGGTGGCGCTGCCGGTGCTCGCGGCGGGCCTGGCCGCGCTGCTCACCCGCTCGCGGATCTCCCTGCTGCGCCGCTCCGGCTGAGGTTCGCGCACCCTCCCGTCACCCCCGTCCGCGCCCCCTCCACTCCGGGGGCGCGGGCGGGGGTGACGGAGGTTACAGCCCCGACGGCGCCCGGCAGCCGGACGGCCGGGGCGGGCACCCGCACGGGCGAACTAAAGTCGTCCGTATGACGAGAACTCCGGACAGCGTCGTCCGCTCCTTCATCGACCAGCACCAGGCCGGCTTCCTCGCCGACCTCTCCGAGTGGCTGGCCATTCCCTCGGTCTCCGCCGACCCGGCCCGCGCCGGCGACGTGCGGCGCTCCGCCGAGTGGCTGGCCGCCAAGCTGCGCGACTCCGGCTTCCCGGTGGCCGAGGTGTGGGAGACCGACGGCCTGCCGGCGGTGTTCGCCGAGTGGCCCTCCGGGGACTCGTCCGCGCCGACCGTCCTGGTCTACGGGCACCACGACGTGCAGCCCGCTGCCAAGGAGGACGGCTGGGACACGGAGCCGTTCACCCCGACCGTGGTCGGCGGACGGCTGTTCGCCCGCGGCGCGGCCGACGACAAGGGCCAGGTGTTCTTCCACACCCTGGGCGTGCGCGCCCACCTGGCCGCGACCGGCCGCACCGCGCCGGCCGTCAACCTCAAGCTGCTGATCGAGGGCGAGGAGGAGTCCGGCTCGCCGCACTTCGCCGACCTGGTCCGGCGCGAGGCCGGGCGGCTGGCCGCCGACGTGGTGGTCATCTCGGACACCGGCATGTGGTCCGAGACCACGCCGACCGTCTGCACCGGCATGCGGGGCCTGGCCGACGCCCAGATCGACCTGTACGGCCCGGACACCGACATCCACTCCGGCTCCTTCGGCGGCGCCGTCCCCAACCCGGCGCAGGTCGCCGCCGAGCTGGCGGCCGGCCTGCACGACGCCGACCGCCGGGTGGACATCCCGGGCTTCTACGACGGCGTGATCGAGCTGACCGACCGCGAGCGCGAGCTGTTCGCCGAACTGCCCTTCGACGAGGCGCAGTGGCTCAGGGTCGCCAAGTCGTACGGCACCCGGGGCGAGGCCGGCTACTCCACCCTGGAGCGGGTCTGGGCCCGCCCGACCGCCGAGGTCAACGGCCTCTGGGGCGGCTACACCGGCCCCGGCGGCAAGACCATCGTGCCGTCCTCGGCGCACCTCAAGCTGTCCTTCCGGCTGGTCGCCGGGCAGGAGGTGGAGAAGGTGCGCGAGGCCGTCCGGGAGTGGGTGGCCGCGCGGGTGCCCGAGGGCGTCCGCCACGAGCTGACCTTCCCGGGCGCGACCCGGCCCTGCCTGACCCCGCTGGACCACCCGGCGCTGCAGTCCACCGTCCGCGCCATGGGCCGGGCCTTCGGGCAGAAGATCCTCTTCACCCGCGAGGGCGGCTCCGGCCCGGCCGCCGACCTCCAGGACGTGCTCGGCGCGCCGGTGCTGTTCCTCGGCATCTCGGTGCCCTCGGACGGCTGGCACTCGGTCAACGAGAAGGTCGAACTGGACCTGCTGGCCAAGGGCGTGGAGACGGCCGCGTACCTGTGGGGGGACCTGGCCGAGAACTTCCGGCCCGGCGCGTGACCCCGCGCGGGCACACCATGGCAGTCAGATCACTCATCCGGATGATTCATCACGTGGGGATGGAACGAAGTGAGCACCGTGCCTGAGACCGAACGCCCACTGAACCTGGCACTGGCCCGGGCCGGGGTGGACCGGGCGGCCGAGCACCGGCTCGACGAGCCCTGGCTGGCCGCCGCCTGGAGCCACCCGGCCACCCGGGTGCTGCCGATCGCCGGCGGCGAGGCGTTCGTCGTCGACACCGCGCAGGGCACCGAACTCGTGCTGATGCCCTCCTTCGAGGCGCCGCAGACCGGGGACCGGTACTTCCTCGGCACCGACGAGGACGGCGTCTCGTACTTCGCGCTGGCCGGTGAGAGCCTGCCCGGGCGGCTGGACGGCGACGCCCGCCCGGCCGGACTGCGCGAGGTCGGCGCGCTGCTGTCGGACCGGGACGCCGGACTGCTGGTGCACGCCGTGGCGCTGGAGCACTGGCACCGGCTGCACAGCTTCTGCTCGCGCTGCGGGCACCCGACCGAGAAGGCCGGCGCCGGGCACGTGCGGCGCTGCACCTCCTGTGCGGCCGAGCACTACCCGCGCACCGACCCGGCGGTGATCATGGTGATCACCGACGAGCAGGACCGCTGCCTGCTCGGCCGCCAGGCGCTGTGGCCGGAGGGCCGCTGGTCCACCCTGGCCGGCTTCGTCGAGCCGGGGGAGTCGATCGAGCAGGCGGTGGTGCGCGAGGTGCACGAGGAGGCCGGCGTGCAGGTCGGCGAGGTGCGCTACGTCGCCAGCCAGCCCTGGCCCTTCCCGTCGAGCCTGATGCTCGGCTTCACGGGCCGGGCGCTGCCGGGCGGCACGGCGATCACCGTGGACGGCGAGGAACTGGCCGAGGCGCGCTGGTTCTCCCGCGAGGAGCTGCGGGCCGGGATGGAGGCGGGGGAGATCCTGCCGCCCTCCGGGATCTCGATCGCGCGCCACCTGGTCGAGCTCTGGTATGGCGGACCGCTGCCGTCGGCGGCGCGCTGGTAATCCCCGACGAATGGGGGGCGTGCGGGTTATCCCGCGCGCCCCCGTTTTTCTTTTCCCTTCCTTTCCGAATCCGCCACGATCGGATGTTCGTGGCCGGACGGGCCAGTTCTGCTACCACCGCCCGCCGTCCCGAAGCCGTCGTCAACCCGCGCGGACGACATTGCCGGAAACGGCTGAAACCCCGCCATCGCGCTCGCTACATTCACTCGGGTGACAATCCCCCGGGGCACCGCCCAATCCCCCAAATACCAGCGTCTCGCCGCCGACCTGCGCCGCCGGATCGCCGAGGGCGAGTTCACCGCCGACGCCGCACTCCCGGTCGAGAGCGAACTGGAACGCCAGTACGGAGTCGCCCGCAACACCGTCCGGCTCGCCGTCGACGTCCTGGTCAACGAAGGCCGCCTGGTCCGCCTCCAGGGCAAGGGCACCTACCTGCGGGAACATCCCGTCCTGGACCACCGCGCCTACGGCCCCACCCTGGCCCCCGCCCCCCGGGACTGCCTGGCCGTGCCCTCCGCCGTCTACCTCGGCGAGGCCGCCGAGGCCGGCCGCGAACTCACCACCGACTTCGAGATGATGATCGTCCGGGCCCGGGTCGACATCGCCGAACGGCTCGGACTGCGCCCCGGCGAGGCCATCGTGGTCCGCCGCCAACTGCGCCTGCTCGACCGCGAGCCGTACTCCATCGAGGAGAGCCACTACCGGGCCGGACTCGCCGCCGGCACCCCGCTGATGGAACCCGACCCGGTCGAGGGCGGCGACGAGGCCGTCCTCGACGAACTCGGCCGCACCGAGATCGGCGCCGTCGACCACCTGGTCGCCCGGATGCCCGGCCCCGAGGAGGCCCAGTGGTTCCAGGGCGGCCCCGGCGTGCCGCTGATGGTCCAGACCCGCGTCACCTACGACCGGCGCGGGCCCGTCCGGGTCATCGAGACCCGCTACTCGGCCGACCGCAGCCGGCTCGTCTACGGCATCGGCGACCTCGGCGCGCGCGCCACCCTGCCCGCGCCCGCCGCACCCGTCGACCCCGCCAGGGCCGACGCGCAGTGACGCGCGCCGGCCCGGACCCCGGGCCGGCCCGGCCGGGCCGTTCAAGCCCGCTCGGGCAGCACGGACCATGCGGGCCGCTCGGGTCGCGCGGACCGCTCAGGCCGTTCGGACCACTCAGACCCCGAGGGCCTTCTTCACCTGGAGCAGGCTCGGGTTGGTCATCACGACCCGCTCGCCGCCGGCGTTCGGCGTCACCAGCACCGTCGGCACGGTCTGGTTGCCGCCGTTGACCGACTCGACGAACGACGCCGACGCCGGGTCCTCCTCGATGTTGACCTCCGTGTAGCCGATCCCCTCCCGGTCCAGCTGGCTCTTGAGTCGGTTGCAGTACCCGCACCAGGTCGTGCTGTACATCGTCACGCTGCCGGACATCGAGGAGGCTCCTTCAGGAAGAGGGCGTACGGTCTCAGGGCAGGAACGCCCACCGCGCGACGGTCATTCCGCACGGCCACGCTCCGTCGCACCACGACGGCGCCCGAACGGCCCCGCGCGCCCCGGTGCGCAGCGATCATCCTGCGATCACACCGTGCCTGTGGACAACCCCGCCCCCGTTGTCCCAGCGGGCTGAGAGGATGGAAAGCATGCAGGAAGACCTCTTGAGCGGCAGCCCGTCCGACGGCCCCCACGGCTCCCTCTGGGCCGACCCCACCGCCGCCACGGGCCCCGACGCCGTGCTCGCCGGGCTCGACCCCGAACAGCGCGCCGTCGCCACCGCCCTGCACGGGCCCGTCTGCGTCCTCGCCGGCGCCGGCACCGGCAAGACCCGCGCCATCACCCACCGGATCGCCTACGGCGTGCGCAGCGGCGTGTACCAGCCCCAGCAGGTCCTCGCCGTCACCTTCACCGCCCGCGCCGCCGGCGAGATGCGCGGCCGGCTGCGCCAACTCGGCGCCGACGGCGTCCAGGCCCGCACCTTCCACGCCGCCGCGCTGCGCCAGCTCCAGTACTTCTGGCCGCGCGCCGTCGGCGGCCCCGTGCCCCAGCTGCTCGAACGCAAGGTCCAGCTCGTCGCCGAATCCGCCGGCCGCTGCGGCCTGCGCGTCCAGCGCACCGAACTGCGCGACCTCACCGCCGAGATCGAGTGGGCCAAGGTCACCCAGCTCGGCCCCGACGACTACCCCGCCGCCGTCCAGAAGTCCGGCCGCGACGCCCCCCGCGACCCGGCCGAGACCGCCCAGGTCTACCGCGTCTACGAGGAGACCAAGAGCCGCCGCGGCGTCATCGACTTCGAGGACGTCCTGCTGCTCACCGCCGCCATCCTGGAGGACCGCCCCGACATCGCGGACCAGGTCCGCTCCCAGTACCGGCACTTCACCGTCGACGAGTACCAGGACGTCTCCCCGCTCCAGCAGCGGCTGCTCGACCAGTGGACCGGCCCCGGCGGCGGGGCCAGCCTCTGCGTCGTCGGCGACGCCAGCCAGACCATCTACTCCTTCACCGGCGCCACCCCCGACTACCTGCTCAACTTCCGCACCCGCCACCCCGAGGCCACGGTCGTCAAGCTGGTCCGCGACTACCGCTCCACCCCGCAGGTCGTCCACCTCGCCAACGGACTGCTCAGCCAGGCCCGCGGCGAGGCCGCCCGCCACCGCCTCGAACTCGTCTCCCAGCGCGAGGCCGGCCCCGAACCCGTCTACACCGAGTACGAGGACGAACCCACCGAGGCCGAGACCACCGCCCGCCGGATCAAGGACCTGCTCGCCACCGGCGTGCGCGCCAGCGAGGTCGCCGTCCTGTTCCGCACCAACGGCCAGTCCGAGGTCTACGAGCAGGCCCTCGCCGACCTCGGCGTCCCCTACCAGCTCAAGGGCGCCGAGCGGTTCTTCGAACGCCCCGAGGTCCGCGACGCCGGCGTCCTGCTGCGCGGCGCCGCCCGGGCCGGCGCCGACCCGCTCACCGCCGACGCCCCCGACCTGGCCGGCCAGGTCCGCGCCGTCCTCGCCGCCCGCGGCTTCACCGCCGAACCGCCCGCCGGCTCCGGCGCCGTGCGCGACCGCTGGGAGTCCCTCGCCGCCCTCGTCCGGCTCGCCGAGGAGTTCGAGCGCACCCGCACCGCCGCCGGCCACAGCGCCGACCTCGCCGCCTACGTCGCCGAACTCGACGCCCGCGCCGCCGCCCAGCACGCCCCCGCCGTCGAAGGCGTCACCCTCGCCTCGCTGCACGCCGCCAAGGGCCTCGAATGGGACGCCGTCTTCCTCGTCGGCCTCACCGAGGGCACCCTGCCGATCATCTACGCCAAGACCGACGAGCAGATCGAGGAGGAGCGCCGACTCCTCTACGTCGGCGTCACCCGGGCCCGCAAGCACCTCTCCCTCTCCTGGGCGCTCAGCCGCTCCCCGGGCGGCCGGGCCAGCCGCAAGCCCAGCCGCTTCCTGGACGGGCTGCGCCCCGGTTCCAGCGCCCCCGGCGCACGCACCGGCGGGCGGGGCGGGCGCGGGGGCGTGGAGCCCGGCGAGCGCTCCGCCGGACGGCGGGTCCGCGGCCCGGTCAAGTGCCGGGTCTGCGAGAAGGTGCTCACCGAGGCGGTCGAGCGCAAGCTGCGCCGCTGCGAGAGCTGCCCGTCCACCATGGACGAGGCGCTGTACGAGCGGCTGCGCGAGTGGCGGGCCCGCCAGGCCAAGAAGCAGGGGGCGCCGGCCTACGTGGTGTTCACCGACGCCACGCTGATGGCCATCGCCGAGGACGTGCCGGCCAGCCGCCAGGAGCTGGCCGTGATCTCCGGGGTCGGCGCGATGAAGCTGGACAAGTACGGGGCGGCCGTGCTCTCGTTGTGTGCGGGGGAGGAGCCCGAGGAGGATCCGGACGGCGTCGAGGACGGCGAGCCGGTCGATCCGGCGTGAGCCGGTCCGGGCGCGGTCCAGGGGAGTCTCCCGGGGGCCGCTCGGGGGACATCCGAACCCGCCGTGAAAAATAGTTTGCGCGGCATACCGGGAGCGCAATAGCCTGCCGGAGCGGTCAAGGGGACGAGATCGCACGGGGTGACACCTGTGCCGAATCCCCTGCACCCAACAGCTTCACCGAGACAGACATCCGAACATTCGGAACCGGGGCGACCTGGCTCCGCGAGACGCCGAGAGGAGGCGATGACAGTGGGAAACATCATGATCACCAAAATGACTGGCCAGACCGTTGTTGCTGCCTCCCTGCGTGCCGCCCGTCTGCGGGCGCTCGCCGAGCTCGGTGGAACCGGTCTGGGTCTCGACACCACCGGTGTCTCCGTCGTCCCCGCTGTCAGTGGCCTTGGACACACTGATGTCTGCGCCGCGGGCGGCAGGAACGTCGAAGGCACCTCCGTCGAGGCCGGTCTGTCCGGCGACTGGGCGTCGTTCGGTACGTCGCGCTCCCTGCGTGATGAGCGACCGACCCAGGCACCGAAGGCAGTCGTAGCAGCCGCCATGCATGGCGACTATGCGCAGGTCGTCGGTGCCGGAAGCACCCAGAAGCAGAACGAGCAGCAGATTAACCAGGCCATGGCCGCCTTTGCGGGCGCCACGGCCGTCCGGATGCGGGCCTTCCGCGGGCCTGAACCCTGGAGAGAACGAACCTGAGTAAGCCTCAGGTCGGCACCTCCAGGGCCGCGGAACCCGTCACACCGGGATCCGCGGCCCTTCTGTTTTGTCCGGTACGCAAGACCACCCAGGCCCCCCGGGGCCTCCGGCCCAGACCCACCAGCCATCTGGGCCGGAACCACTGAGAAGACGAGGAAGACGCCACAGTGTCCACGGTCATCACGCCGCCCATCCCGTCCGTACCGCCGACAAGCCAGATCACCAAGGCCGACCAGGCCGACCCCCCGGAGGTTCCTTCCATGCAGATCAGCTCCATCGAGCAGGCCGAGGCGCTCGGGCTCCCCATCCCCTGCCGCGCCTTCGACCCCGAGGTCTTCTTCGCCGAGACGCCCGCCGACGTCGAGTACGCGAAGTCCCTCTGCGGCACCTGCCCGGTCAAGGACGCCTGTCTGACCGGTGCGCTGGAGCGGCGCGAGCCGTGGGGCGTCTGGGGTGGCGAGCTCTTCGTCCAGGGCGTCGTCGTGGCCCGCAAGCGGCCGCGTGGCCGTCCGCGCAAGACCGAGGTCATGGCGTGAACCCCGCCCACGGCGCCAGGGCCGTCCGCCGGGGAGAGCAGCCCCTGCTGGACAGCTCCCTCCGCCGTTCCGTCCGGATCGCCGCCGCCAAGGCCGACGCATCCCGGCCAGCCCCCTTCCCGAGCACGCACCACGAGCAGGACCACCACATGACCGCCGCCGCCATCGATCCGACCGTCCGCGCTGAGCAGACCACCGAACTTCAGATCCAGAACAGGACCCTCGAAATGCAACTCCTCCACGAATCCCTGGCCCGGGCCCATATGCAAGAGCGCCTGCACGAGGCCGAGCACCAACGCCTCGTCACCCGGGTCGCCCGGGCCCGCCGGCTCAAGCAGCGGGCCGAGCGCGCCTCGCTGCGGGCCCGCAAGGCGATCGCCGTCGCCCTGATGTAGTCGCGGCTGTCGTCGCGTGCGGGGCCTCCCCGCGTTCCACCCCCGTCGTGCCGCAGGCCGCCCCCCGTCACGGGGAGCGGCCTGCGGTCGTCGGGGGCGGCGTTCCGGTCAGCTCTTGCGGGTGCGGCTGGCGGGCCTGCCGCCTGCCGACTTGCGACCGGCGGGCTTCGCCGTCCCCGCTGGGTTGGCCGGCTTCGCCGGCTCCCGACCGGCGAACTGGGGCAGCCACGCCAGCATCTCCGCCCGGAACGGCGCCTGGGCGCCCAGCTGGCAGAGCACCCCGATGGTGCTCAGCGTCACCCGGTGGATCAGCAGGTACGCGGGCGGCAGGTTCAGCTGCTTGCCCAGGTTGTAGGCGGGCGAGCGCGGATCGGCGATCCGGGCCGCCTGCGCGCGCATCCAGGCCCGGGTGAAGTGGAAGCTGTCCACGGCGGCCGGCTCGATGATCGGCCGCAGGTAGTCCAGCACCGCGTCCGGGTCCAGCTCGATCGAGGGCTTGACGAAGCCCTCCTCGCGCAGCATCTTCAGCACGCCCGCCGCGTCGCCGTCCAGGGCCATCCGCAGCGACGCCCCGATCGGCGCGGGCAGCCCGCCCGGCAGCCGGTCCACCGTGCCGAAGTCCAGCACCCCCAGCCGCCAGCCCGACGCCGGGCCGTCGTCCTTCAGCAGCCGGAAGTTGCCCGGGTGCGGGTCCGCGTGCAGCAGGCCGGTCCGGGACGGGCCCGCGAACAGGAACCGGGCCAGCAACTGCCCGGCACGGTCGCGCTCCTCCTGGGTGCCGTCCGTGATCACCTCGGCCAGCGGGGTGCCGTCCATCCACTCGGAGACGAGCACCTGGTCGGCCTGCGCCACCACGCCGGGCACCACGATGTCCGGGTCGCCGGCGAACTCCTCGGCGTGCCGGCGCTGGGCCTGCGCCTCCAGCTCGTAGTCCAGCTCCTCCGACACCCGTTCGCGCAGCTCGGCGATCAGCGGCTTGATGTCCAGCCCCGGGATCAGCGGGCCCAACAGCCAGGCCACCCGGCTCAGTTGCGTCAGGTCGGCGAGCAGCGCGTCACCCGCGCCCGGGTACTGCACCTTGACCGCGACCCGGCGCCCGTCGTGCCAGACGGCCCGGTGCACCTGCCCGATCGAGGCGGCCGCGGCCGGCCGGTCGTCGAACTCCCGGAACAGCTCGCGCCAGCCGTCCCCGAGCCGCTGGGCGAGCGCGGTGTGCACCTTGGCGGCGGGCATCGGGGGAGCGGCGTCCTGCAGCTTGGTGAGCGCGGCCCGGTACGGCCCGGCGACCTCCTCGGGCAGCGCGGCCTCGAAGACGGACAGCACCTGCCCGAACTTCATGGCTCCGCCCTTGAGTTCACCCAGGACCTTGAACAGCTGGTCGGCGGTGGCCTGCTGGAGCTCGGCCGTCACCACCTCGGCGGAGCGGCCGCCGATGCGCTTGCCCAGACCGAGCGTGGCGCGTCCGGCTATCCCCAGCGGCAGGGCGGCGAGCCGTGCCGTGCGGGTCACTGCCTTGCGCGGAAGATCGCTCACCCGGGCCTCCATTCCCTGGCCCCCCGACACCGGACGGCCCACCATCACTAGGCCATTGTGCCCGCTCCCCACCCCGCGACCGCCGGTATTTCGCCAGGCGGGGAAGGGGCGCCCGCACGTGGGACGCGACCGCTGTCCCTTTGCGGGGGAGTTGGACGGCTTGGTCCGGTCGGCCCGGCGTGGTGGGCGGACGGCGGCTGCGCGCTGAGCGGAGCGGCCGGGGGTCGTCCGACCGGAGGGTCAGCGGGGCAGGCGGAGGGCCAGGCCGTCCAGGACCACGTCGAGGCCGTAGGCGAACTTGGCGTCGCGCGTGGCGGCCGGGTCCGGGTCCGCGGAGACGGTCGAGTAGGCGTCGGTGAGGTGGGCGAAGCCCGCGGTGGCCTCCCGGGCGGCGGGCATCAGCCGGGCGATGAACGCGGCCTCACTCTCGCCGGCCCGGGCGACGGTGGTGAGCCAGGCCGCCTCCGTGGTGCTCATGCCGACGACGTAGGAGATGACCGTGTCGATCGCCCGGACCGGCTCGGGGAAGCCGGCCGAGGTGAAGAAGGCGGTCAGCCGCTCGCCGTAGGACATCAGGTTGGGGCCGAGGTAGGCGAGGCCGGCCTGGCCGAGGACGGACGACAGCCAGGGGTGGCGCAGGGCCGTCGCCCGGAAGGCGCCGGCGGCCTCGGTGGCGGCGGCGCGCCAGTCGGGGCTGTCGGCGGGCGGGAGGGTGATCTCGCCGAAGACCTCGTCCACCGCGAGCTCCATCAGCTCGTCCTTGGTCGCCACGTGCCGGTACAGGGAGGTGGCGCCCGCGTTCAGCCGGGTGGCCAGCTTGCGCATGCTCAGGGCCTCGATGCCCTCGGCGTCCAGCATGGTGATCGCCTCGCGGACGATCGCGGCCCGGCTGAGTGCGGGCTGGTCGGGCTCGCGCTGCCGACGGGCCCACACGGACGGGATCGGGTTCGTTTCGGCGGCCATGGCGGCTCCCCTTCCCTCTGCTCCTGCTTCGCTGCGTACACCGTTCGCATTGAGCGTACAGGAGTCGGGTGTTGCGCACACCGTTCCGCAGTGCGTACAGTGTGCGCAACGAAGGAGCGACGTGCGCATCGGGGGAACGGTGTGCGCAGAATGGAGGGGTGGCTGATGACAGAGCTCAACGCGACCGAGGGCCGCAACCCGCACCGCTGGTGGATCCTGATCGTGCTGTGCCTGAGCTCGCTCGTCCTGGTGGTCGACAGCATGGCGCTCACGGTCGCCGTGCCCTCGATGACGGCGGACCTCGACGCCGGCGCCCAGGACACCCAGTGGATCCTCGACTCCTATGTCCTGGTCTTCGCCGGGCTGTTGCTCACCGCCGGCAGCCTCGGGGACCGCTTCGGCCGCCGGAAGATCATGATCATCGGACTGCTGCTCTTCGGGGCGGCCTCCCTCGCGGCCACCTTCTGCACCAACCCCGGCGAGGTGATCGCGGCACGGGTCGCCATGGGCGTCGGCGGATCGCTGATCATGCCCTCGACGCTGTCGATCCTCATCACCGTCTTCGACGAGGACGAGCGCAACAAGGCGATGGCCGCCTGGAGCTCGGTGGCGATGCTGGGGCTGGTCGGCAGCCCGGTCCTCGGCGGCGTGCTGATCGACCACTTCTCCTGGCACTCGATCTTCTTCATCAACGTTCCGGTCGTCGCCCTGGCGATCCTGGCGGGCCTGCTGCTGATGCCGGAGTCCAAGGGGCCGTGGCAGAAGCCCGACCCGCTCGGCGCGGTGCTGTCCGCGGCCGGCATGACCGCCCTGGTCTGGTGGATCATCGAGATCCCGCAGCACGGCGCCTTCGGCGGCCAGTCCCTGGTCACCCTGGCCGTCGCGGTGCTCGCGCTCGGCGGGTTCGTGGTGTGGGAGAACGTCACCTCCGCGCCCATGGTCCCGCTGGCGCTCTTCAAGCACCGCAACTTCAGCGGGGGCTCGCTGTCGCTGACCCTGGTGCAGATCGGCAATGGCGGCCTGCTGCTCGTGCTCACCCAGTACCTGCAGTTCGTGCTCGGCTACTCGCCGGTCAAGGCGGGCCTCGCGTTCGTTCCGCTGGCCATCGCCGCCCTGGTCGGCAACGGGGTCGGCGCCAAGTTCGCCGCCACGATCGGCAACCGCCTGCTCATCCTCACCGGGATGCTCGTCATGGCCGCCTCCTTCGCCCTGCTGACCACCGTCACCGCCGGCACCGGCTTCACCGTCCCGGCGGTCGCCCTCGGGCTGCTCGGCCTCGGCGCGGGCCTGGCGATGCCGGCGGCGGTGGGCGCGCTGATGGGCACCATCCCGCCGGAGCAGGCGGGCGTCGGCTCGGCGCTGAACGACACCATCCAGCAGGCCGGCACCGCGCTCGGCATCGCGATCCTGGGCTCGCTGCTGTCGAGCGGCTTCGCCGCCGAGATGCCCGCCGGGATGCCGGAGGAGGCGAAGCACTCCGTCGGCGGGGCGCTGGCGCTGGCCAACGGGGACGCCGGGCTCGTCCGGACCGTCCGGGAGGCCTTCACCTCGGCGATGTCGACGACCTTCACGATCAGCGCGATCGGGGTGCTGGCGGCGGCGGTCGTGGCCACGCTGGTGATGCGTGACCGGAAGGCCGGGACGGCGGCGGGGGAGCCGGTGGCCGGGGCGTCGGTGGAGGACGCCGGGATCGCCGCCTGACTTCGCTGGACCTGGCTGGTCCGCCTCGCCGTGAAGGCCGGCGCCCCCGGGGCACCGGCCTTCGGTGCGGTGGGGTGGGGCGGTGGTGTGGTGGTGCGCAGGAAGTCGGACGGGCCGACTTCCTGCGCGTGGTTCTTTGCCTGATCTCTGGGGCCCCCTCCCCCCCCGCCCCCACCCTCCCCGCCTCCCGCCCACCACCTCCCGCTGGCAACAGCGGATCCCCGCCTTGCATGGCCCGCGCCCTGCCCCAGGCAGGGCGCGGGCCATGGGCTCACCTGGCCATGGGCTCACCTGGCCATGGGCTCACCTGGCCATG
>NZ_JBIUSS010000031.1:0-102848 GCF_044741445.1 Kitasatospora sp. NPDC088160
GGTCCGATATCCGCTCACTCGCAGGCGCCTTGACCTGCCCCACCCTCGCCACACCACAACCAACGAGACACCGACCACAAAGTCACCGGCATTGGTCCTAGCCCCAGTTCTGCAGTTGCTGGAGCAGGTCGGCGTCGCCCTCCATCCGCAGCGAGCCGGCCGGGATGCGCATGTACGTGAGCAGGGCCATCTCGCTCGCCGTGCCGTAGATGGCGGCGGTGGGCTTGCTCTCGGCGGCCTCCGCCGCGGTGAGGCGGGTGAAGCGGGAACCGGCGGCGTCCACGGTCTGGCGCCAGGAGCCGGCCTCGGCTGCGTGGTAGTCCATGGTGGCGGGCTCGCCCGGCCACGGGACCGTGACGGTGCAGACGGTGGCGAGGAACTCCTCGATGGCGTCGACCGCCTCGGTCGTCGGCAGCTCCTGCGTGGTACCGGAGGCCAGCTGGGCGTCGTAGGTGTGGATCAGCGACTCCGGGACGCGGCGGCGGGCCGCGGCGCCCACTGTGTGCGGCGAGGCCAGCGGCTCCCACCAGGCCCAGCAGCCCCGGTCCGGGCCGGCCTCGCGCAGGGCAGTAAGCAACTGCTCCGTCGAGTCGGCCAGCCAGGTTATGAGTGCCTCGCGCTCCCTGGGCGCCGCCAGCCCGTCCTTGCTCGGCCGCTCGTCGCCCGGCGCGGTGTTCAGCACGATGTAGGCCCAGAAGCGGTCCCCCTCACTGAGGTGGTTCGCCAGGTCGTACAGCGTCCAGCCCGGACAGGACGGGACGTCGGCGTCGAGGCTGGGGGCCGCGGCGACGGCGGCGCGGAACGCGGCGGAACGCTCGTCAATCATCCGCAGCAGGGTGGGGAAGTAGAGGTGCCCAGTCACGCAGACCTTGTATCACCCGGACCGGGACTCTCGCACTCGATTAAGCACGGTGTGGACCCGAACGCGGGGAAGGCGGTGCCAGCGTTCGAGCACCGCGTCGTCCAGCGGTGCATCGCAGACCAGGACGTGCAACGGCTCGGTGATGCGGGCCAGGGCGGCGTCGACGGTGGCGAGGTCCTTGTACGGCCACCAACCGCCGACCAGGCACACGGCCGTCGCACCGGTGGGAATGGTGAAGGCGGAGCGGGCGCCCTGGCGTTCGGCCTCGGTGAGGCGCCGGCCGTCGTCGACCGCGAACGCCCGCACCCAGCCGGGCAGATGGGGGAAGCCCTGCTGGACCTGATCGCGGACCGCAGTGGTCGGGTACAGCGCGACCACGCGCTTCTCGCCCTGGCCTGCGAGCCGACCCAGCCAGCGGACCGGTCGGTCCTCGGTGGTGACGAGCTCGCGAATGAACCGCAGGTGTCGGCCGCCGCCGAGCAGGGCGGCCATGCCGTGCGGGGCCTCGCTCGCGCCGAGAATCACCACCGCCCCGGGCTGCGGGGCGAGGTGGCGGGCGGTGCGAAGGCATGCGGCCTCGGTCAGGCAGCGAGCGATCAGGGTGACCTGGCGCGGCAGCCGACGCAGGCCCAACGGCCAGCTGCGCGAGGCGAAGAGCCGCTGACCGGCGGTCGAGACGCGTGCCGCCGCTCGCGCACCGGCCAGCAGAGCCTTCGCCGCCGGGCGCACAGGGCCTGCGGCGATGCAGGCGCCGGCCCGCAGCAGCGGACCGGGCCCGCCTGCGATCCCCTGCGGAGTGATGACCACGGAGCCTGGGCGGGCGGCAGCGAGCGCGGTCAGCGTGCGCTGGTGGTGCCCGCCGCCGAGGTGGGCGTACGGCTCGATCAGGACCAGCGGCCCGGTCCTGGCGCTCATCCGGCGATCGCCTGCTCGTCGTGCAGCGCGGTGAAGTGCCGGTGCAGCCAGGTCGGGTCGTTGAGCGCCTCGAGCCGCTTGGGGTCGCGCGCCGTTAGGTGGGCGAAGTCGTACCCGTCGCGGGCGCCGGCTGCCGCGTAGTGGGCGAAGTCGCCGTCCTTGCCGGCCGTCCAGGCCAGGATGCGTTCCTGGGCGGAGGTGTCGGTCATGCCGTACTCGCTGCCGCGCGCGAGCATCGCGCACTCGCGGAAGCCTGCCTTCCAGGCATGGAACGGGGTCTGGTTGAACAGCGTGGTGCCAGCGGTCTGCTCGCTGAACTCGACGCGTCCGGGCAGCCCGGCCAGCACGTCGACCGCCTGGCCCATCTCGCGCAGCGCGCTGGTGCGGATCAGCTTGAGGCCGCCGTAGCCGTAGGTAAGGCCGTTGACCGGGTTGACGGCACGCCAGACCCGCATCGACACCCCCATCGGCCGGCGACTCCACCTCGGCAGCGGGGAACGCGGGGTCGATGACGAAGTCCCCGTCGGCGAGGAAGAACTGGTCGGTGTCGACCAGTTCGGCAGTCAGTCGGTAGGCGCGTCGCATCCCGCGGACCCCGTGCAGGCGCTTGACGGTGCCGCCCAGCACCCAGGCCAAGCGGGTGTGCAGGGAGCTACCGGCTGGCGATGCGCCGGCTGCTGCGGAACACCGGCAGCGAGCCGATCTCCCGCTACCTGATCCGAATCAGCGTCGACCGCTACCCCAGCGAGCCGGAGCGCTCCAACGCGCGCTACCGCGAACACCCGCTGACCCGGGACGAACTCGCGCTGACCGCGACCTGCCGTGGGGAGGCGATGAACTGGCAGGCCAAGCACGACCGCGACGCGTTCGAGGAGGTCTGGCTGCTCTTCGAGAACGAGCACGGCCGCTTCCCGCTGTACCTGGGCGAGTCAGTATGGATCGAGTACGCCTACTCGGTCGGCGAAGAGAAGTGGGGTCGCTGGTTCCAGCGGGCGGTCCGCCTGCCCACCGAGCAGCTGGAAGTCAGGACGTCTCCGGCTGCCGCCGGATGGCCGGACGGACAGTTGGAAAGCGTGTTGGGGGCAACCCCTCACGAGTTCGAATCTCGTATCCTCCGCTGGCCGAAGGCCCGGACTGCTGCAAGGCGGTCCGGTCTTTCGTCGTTGCCGGGCTGTCCCCACCCGCATCATGGCTACCGCTGGCGCAGGTGGCGAGAGGCCGCCAAGCAGGAGGACAGCCAGGTTGCCTCTGGTTGGTTGATGATCAGGCCGCTGACGGTGATCATCCCGTCCATGCCCTCGCCAACCCGGATCGAGTGGTCGCCGACGCGGAACAACTGCCAATCCGCATCGCTGTGCCAGAGGCGCGCCGTCTTCTCCCCTCGACGCTGGGCGAAGACGAGTTCCTCGCCGTACTCGTTCAGGAAGTAGCCCACGTAGTCCTTCGCGGTGATCAAGCCACCGCACAGGCGAGCCAGGAGTGGTTCGATCGAGGGCTGGGCATCAGTCATGCGTCGGGCTCCTCAGTCGCTTCCGAGTCCTGTTGCTCGGCTGACAGCGCAAGCATCCGGCTGGCCGAATCGAGCAGGGTCTCGTAGGTGATCACTTCTATCCGGGTGGCGTGCGTGTTGTAGGTACGCAGGGTCTCCGCGACTTCCGTCGGCGCAATACCCCCTCCCACATAGCGAGAGTGGCCGATCACAATGGTGGCCGAGGCCCTGCGACTGTCGACTCCGTAGTCGGCCAGGATGGTCCGCCGGTTCTCGTCCAGTGTCCGCAGGTAGTTCTGCGCCTGGGAGACCGCTTGGTGGGGTGGCGCGCCCAGCATCAGATGGCCGCTGCGGCGAATGACCAAGCTCCCGATGTTGGCGCGCTTGAGCTCGACGACGTGCAGGGAACCATCGGCACGCAGGAGCGGGATGTCCAGGATGGTATCCGGGGTGTACTGGCGGCGCGCCAGCTCACCCACATAGGCCCCGCCGAAGATCCACGCCTGATTCTTCAGGCAGGCGTGAAGCGCGCTCTCGGAACTGGCCGGATCGTCCACCGCAGCCCTCAGGGCCGCGAGGCCGACCCGCCTGGCCTTGAGCTCAAGGAACTGGGCCAACAGCCCCGCGTCGGCATCCGCCAGGACATCACCCAGCAACCGGGCAGACTCCGCAGAGACCGGACGCGGCAGACTTCGCAGAACCAGCTCAAGGTGGCCGTACTGCTGGAGTCGCCTCACCTCCCGCGTGGACAGCCGGACCCCACCCTCGCCAGCCTCGACTCCCAGGTGGTCGGCGGACTGGGCAATGCCACGGAAGAGGTCACGGGCATCCGCGGCCGTCGCGTCCGGATTGTCACGGCAGAGCACGTCAAGCGCGGCAACCGCCCGGTCGGCACCAATAGCGGCCATCCTCCGATGGAACTCCTCACCACGCTGCTGAGCGTCCTCGTCGTAGTACCCCTCCACAACTTCGAGGAACAGCTCTCCGTCGGCGTAGCCGGCGAATCGTTGAAAGCGCTGGGCAAGCCCGAAGTCCCCACAGAGGATGGCCCCTTGGGCCACATCGTTCAGGGCGTCCACCAACGGCCGGCCCTTGCCATACGTACGGCCCGTCCCCATGATGCGCAACACCGTGTCGATTCGCTGCTGGACGACTGCGTGCTCGGTGAGCCCCTTTGCCGCCTCCACCATGCGCAGGAGCGAGAAGCTGGATCTGAATCCCATCGGGCCAGCCTAAGATCGGGTACTGACAGCACAGCCTTGCCAGCTGATTGGTCAGGGGTCGCCGACCAACAGACTGCCAGGTACCGCTGAACCAGGGGACGTCGCGTTGACCGGCATTGCTCTGGTGGTGGAGGACGATGTTGCCGTCGGTCTGCATGACCGCGTGCGCGCCCCAGTTAGGCCAGGTTCCGGAGTTCCAGAGGGCCCTGGCGCCTATCGGGCGCCATCAGGTACATGACCAGATTGCCGTCCCGCCGCATGACCATGCTGACCCCGGGGACACTCAGGCGGTGACCGGCGTGAGCTCCTCCCACGCCAGAAATGATGTAGTCGGACGACGGGTTGTGCGGCTTCGGCGTCCGGTCGACACCGACCGACGGAACGCCGAAGGCGAGCGCGGCCACGGCGAGCAGCACAGCGGCCGAACGCTTCGTGAAGCGACTGGGCGTACGAATGTTCACCCTCTGTCGGTTTGCCGCGCAGACGTAGCGGCCCTCTGTACACCTCGAGATCACGACCGGCGATAAGAGGTCCGGCCTGGCGGTGCCGTGACGGCAGGTGTACGACGCACAGAAGATCGGCTCATGGTCGTCTCAGTTCTGGTCTCATTCACCGTGGTCCAGCAACGTTCAAAGCCTGGGCACCACCCCGCTTCACCCCAGGTCAGAACCGGTACGGACCCGGCGGACAGCGCCTAGGAGAATTGGAAAGCGTGTTGGGGGCAACCCCTCACGAGTTCGAATCTCGTATCCTCCGCCGGCAGAAGGCCCGGACCGTTTCGACGGTCCGGGCCTTCGTCGTTGTACGGGCGGTCGGGTTCAGCCCAGGGCGGCCGCCAGCACTCCGAGGCAGAGCACCATGCATCCGGCAAACGCTGCGCCGCTCGCGAAGACGGCCTCGTTCCGGCTCACGCTGGCGCTTCGCTTCAGCATGAAGGCCAACAGCGCGACGATCACGGAGGCGAGCACGGCCACCGAGAGCCACAGGACTCGCATCACGACAGGCAGGTTACTCACCAGCGATTTCCTTTGCTGTGGACCGGTCAAAGTTGCAGGAGCCGCGTGGGGCTGGTCGGCGGGTGTTCCCTGAAGCCACGCCACCGACCAGGAGCATTGCCAGCTCTTCGCGAGCGGCTTCGGCCGCGGAGGCCACTCGATGATGGGCTTCGATCTGACGGTCGAGGGTGTGCAAGAGATCACCGATCCGCCGCTGTACCTCGAGCGGCGGCAGAGACACCGGGACCTGCTTCATCGCGCTGGTCTTGATTGAATCGACGGTCGTCATCGCCGCCCGGTCCTTGATCCATGCCTGTACCTCCGGCAGGGAGAGGTGGGCCAGGACGAATCGCGAGTCCACTCCTGACTTGAAGTCGTGCAACCTGAGGAGATTGCCCGAGTAGAGGTGCCCTCCTTCTTCTGATCCGACCAGGGCAACAGGCCCCACCGTCCCGGTGCGTGAACAGAGAATGTCCCCTTCACTCACCCGGAATCGCTCTAGCCTCAGGGCAACCCGCTCCGACACCTTGCTGTCCTCTCCACCGTGAAGTCGCCGGTTGCGAAGGTGTTTGGGGAGCAGCACCGGAACGTCTCCGGTCTCGGAGTACATCTTCGGATTCAGCAAGGAGGGTGACGGGCCCGCTGTCACCGAACACAGCTCTCCCAGGAGGACACTCCGCCACTCGCCCGGCCGACAGTTCTCGCCGTAACCAAGCGCTTCAGCCCGTCCCCAGAGCGAGCGCACCTCCTCATCGCGGGTTACCGCGTCCCCCTGTGCCAGGTCGAGCTCGCGGCGGGCGGCCTCCGTCCCCTCGGGCGTCGCCTCGACGTAAGTTCCGACACTGACATAGTCAACCGGACTGAGGGAGTGGCCTCGTTCCTTGATCTCCTCCACAGCAACGGATCGGCCGATCCGCCTCGCATCATCGGGGAGCGCGGTCCCGTCTCGAAGCGAGCGGTGGATCTCCCCCAGGAGCCGCACGTCGTCGGGGCTCAGCTGCCGGCGTGTCCGGGAGACCATCTCGCCCAGCTCTCGCGCGTTGATGAAGTGGACCTCAGCGCGATCGGACGGCGTCGTGAGGAACCAAGCGCAGGCCGAAACCGCTGTCCCCCTGAAGAGTTGCGGGGGAAGTGCGAGGACACATTCAACGACCCCGTCCTCGACCATGGCTCGTCTGATCGCACGTTCACGGGGCTGGTCGGACACGGCAGCGTTGTCCGCCATGATCACCCCAGCTCGACCGCCGGCCCCAAGCGTGGACAGGACATGTTGGAGCCAGGCGAAGTTGTCATTGGAGGCAGGCGGATTTCCGTAGCGCCAATTCCCGGAATCGATCCGGCCCGTATCGGCGTTGAACGGCGGATTGGTCAGAACGAAGTTCGCCCCCGGCTGTTGCAGTCTTCTATCGGCTGGTTGCAGAGCACCGCCATGGCCCTCCAGCTGTGGCGAGACACCATGGAGCATCAGGTTCATGGCTGCCATCCGCGCCATGCTCGGGTTCGTCACTCCCATCGATACTGTCAGCGCTTCGGCATCACCGCTGGCAGCCACCATGGCCGCTAGGAGCTCGCCGCCTCTCGGGTAGGGATCGCTGATCCGTCCCGACACACCCTCAGTTGCCACCAATTCGCTCAGCAGAGTCACAACCGCTGTGGGGGTGAAGGCATCACGACTCCCCACAGCCACGACATTCGCGAAGGAATCGAGCAGATCCCGGAAGGCCTCTCGACCGAGTTCTGCCACCAGGGCCAACAATCGTGGCGCGTCGGCCGCCGGCCCTGGCTCCAAGCCCTGCAGCGCGGGCCACCCGGCCGACGCCACGCCACTCTTCTGCATCGACTGGCCTGTTCGCCGCCCCACGTCGTCGATGAAGCTCTTGGGAATCACCGAAGGATGTCCCTCAGCCAGTTCTTTCAGGGCCACCCACTCCTCCTCCGCTCCCCACCTCAGAAACGTCAGGCACATGAGCAGGGAGAGGTAGGCTGCTGGCGATCGCGCGCCCCACGCCTCCTGCATCTCCCGCTGCAACAGGTCGGACAGTGCTTGCCGGGACCGCGACCGCTCCTGCTCTGAGTTTCGAGCAGGAATGGCCAGCTGCGGTGCCTGGCCGGGCGTGGATGCCCCCTCGTACTGCCCCAACGAGGCGCGAACCCTGTCTCCGAAGGTGATATCTGCAGGCTCCGCCGGGTCGCGCGACGGGCTCGGCACCCTCCGAACGTCAAGCCATCGCACGATGTCGGCCAGCCGGAACAGCTCCCTCCCGCCTTCTCGCAGCTCCTGTGGGAAGCTTCCATGGCGGCGTTCCCAGTTGGTGACCGCAGACGGCCGGACGCCGGCCAGCTCCGCGATCTCGGCTCGGGAGACGAGCCGCCCACCCCTGCTTTGCGCACTCATCGTAATCGCCTTCTCCGTTCCGAGTCGGATGCGCTGATGAAGCGAAGGTATGGAGCGGGCCAAGGGGAGTCAACTGCGCACTGAAGTGCGCACTACTCTTTCGGCCCGAATCGGCCCTGCTGGCGAGCCGCCACCATGACTCGCTGATGCCATTTCACCTGTAGTGATTTGGGTTTCGCCAGCTTCAAGCAACCCCGGACAGGCCATCCTGGAGATTTTTGTGAACTTCACAAATTCCAGGCCTTCACCCTAGACGGGGGATCCGTGGGCACACCGTCAAACAAGCCCAGGGCCTTCATGTCACGCATCGTCACGAAAAGAGACCTGCGCCTGACCACCGAGTGACACGATCGGGTCGCCGCCTTGGGCAACGCGACCGTCCACACCTTCAACCAGCTCGCGCTGGGCGCTCCCTACCCCAACGCCCGGTGTCACCCAAGGGGCGACAAGCGCGTCTTCATCCCCTCCCGCATCCACAGAGTGATGCCCACGGAGCCCGGGCGGGAACGGCCCACGGGTGCGGGCCACGAGGGGACTAACGTAGCCTTAGTCCCGGAATTAGTCCAGGTTAGTACCTGGACACCTGGAGACATGGCGTGCGAGTATCTGTCTTGCCGCCAGATAGGCGACACGTCGGAGGGGAAGAAACATGACGCAGGACAACCAGCAGTTCATCTCGGTGCCGGTGCCGGCTCAGTACGTCACGCAGGTGTACGCGTTCCTCGCGGAGCTCTCGGGAGCCGCTGCGGGGCCCGCGGTGGCGGCGCCGGCCGAGGGGGGGCCGCAGGAGGACGGCGAGTGGCCGTTCGTCGAGTGGACCGTGCAGGATCTGCGCCGGCTGACGGCCGACCCGCTGGACTCGGTGCAGGCGGTGACCGGGGTGCTCGACATCCTGGCGAAGCAGCCCGGCGAGCGGGTGAGTTACACGTCCCTGGTCGAGCTGCTCGACGTGGACCGGAAGCGGCTGCGCGGCGTGCTGTCCGCGTTCACCCGGGTCGTGCACAAGCACTACGGCCGGCGGAACTGGCCGATGAGCTGGGTGGAGGCGCTCAGTGACGGCGCCGAGTTCAAGTCGGAGTTCTTCTACACGGTGAGCGAGACCACCGCCAACCGGTGGCGGGCGGTCCGCGCGCAGGGCTGACGGCGCTCAGGACTGACGGCGCGCAGCCGGTTCGAGGCGGACGCCGCGGTCAGGCCGCGGTGTCCAGCCGTCGGCGCTGGTCCTCGTCGAGCACCAGGTCCAGGGCGGCCAGGCTCTCGTCCAGCTGGGCGACGGAGCTGGCGCCCACGACCGGGATCGTCGGCACCGGGTGGCCCAGCAGCCAGGCGAGCACCACCTGGTTGACGGTGGCCCCGGTCTCCTTCGCCACCTCGGCCAGGGCGGCCAACTGGGCCTGCACCACCGGCCACCGGTACTTCTCGGACAGCGGCCGGTCGGGCCGGCAGTACGCGCCGCCGAGCAGTGGGGAGTACGCCAGCAGCAGCAGCTCCGGCCGCCGCGCGACGTACGACAGCAGCTCCTCGTCGGCGTGCTTCTGGATGCCGAAGTCCGCGTCCGGCCGCGGCCGGAGGTAGCTGTGGCGCTGCTGGACGCACCGGTAGCCGGGCCAACTCCACTGCTCGGCGAGCTCGTTGGCGGCGGCCAGGTCCGCGGCGCTGTGGTTGCTGCAGCCGAGCCGGCCGACCTTTCCTTCGGCCACCAGCTCGGCAAAGGCCCCGAGGGTCTCCTCGACCGGGGTGGACGGGTCCGTCACGTGGGCGTAGTAGACGTCCACGCGGTCGGTGCCGAGCCGGCGCAGGCTGCCCTCGGCCGCACTGCGCAGCGCGGCGGCGGACAGCCCCTCCATGTGCGCGGGGAAGGGGAGTTCGGGCACCGGGCGGGCTCCCGCCTTGGTGGCGAGCACCAGTTCGTCGCGGTTGCGCCGGCGGGCGATCCAGCGGCCGAGCAGTTCCTCGCTCTCGTACCCCGTCCCGCCGGGGGCCCAGAAGGCGTAGTTGTTCGAGGTGTCGACGAAGGTCCCGCCGGCCTCGGTGAACCGGTCCAGGATCGCCGTCGCGGTCTGCTCGTCCACGGTGGTGCCGAAGGTCATGGCGCCGAGGCACAGCGCACTGGCCTTCGGTCCGTCAACTCCGACACTGCGGTACAGCATCAGTCATCCCTCCCAGGGGGTCGTCGGCAACGGTGGTGCGCGCCGGGATCGGGTCACCGGAATCATTACCCCGGTCATGCCCGACTCGGCCAGTGTGCAGACCAGCCGGGAGACCGTCCGATTCGTTCAAGACGGGGCGTCCGGGCGCCGCCTACCGTGACGGGCATGAACAGCACACCAGCACCGCAGTTCGCCGTCGTGGGCCTCGCCGTCTCGGACCTGGCCGCCTCGATCGCCTTCTACCGGCGGCTCGGACTCGCGTTCCCCGACGGGGCCGAGCAGGAGCCGCACGTCGAGGCCGTGCTGCCGGGCGGGCTGCGCCTGGCCCTCGACCCCGACTCCACCATCCGCTCGTTCCACCCGGACTGGCGTCCGCCGGCGGGCGGCGGCCGGACGGCACTGGCGTTCCGGTGCGCCGACCCCGCCCAGGTGGACGCGGTCTACGAGGACCTGGTCGGCGCCGGGTACCACGGCGAGCTGAAGCCGTGGGACGCCTTCTGGGGTCAGCGGTACGCCGTGGTGCACGACCCGGACGGCAACGGCGTCGACCTGTTCGCGCCGCTGCCGGACGCCGCGGACTGAGTCAACGGGGCAGCAGGACGGTCGCCGACACTCCCGCCAACTCCCGTACGTCACGCGCTAGATGGGCCTGGTCGGCGTAGCCCGTCCGGGCCGCCGTCTCGGCGAGGGGCACGCCGGAGCGGGCCAGCGCGAGGGCGCGCTGCAAGCGGAGGATCCGGGCCAGGGTCTTGGGGCCGTAACCGAAGGCGGTCAGTGAGCGGCGGTGCAGTTGCCGCGCGCCGAGGCCGACCGCCTCGGCGGTCGCCGCGACCGAGCGGCCGGCCGCCAGGGCATCGGCGACCGCCCGGACGAGCGGGTCCACCGGCCGCGCGTCGGCCGCCAGGCGCAGCGCCAACTCCTCCAGGGCCACGGCCGGGTCGGGCGCCGCGTCGATGCGTCCGGTACGGCGGCGCACCTCGGCGCCGGGCCGGAGGTCCGCCAGGTCGACCCGCCGGTCGCGCAGTTCGTACGCGGGCACGCCCAGCAGGGCGGGGGCGGCGCCGGGCGGGAGGCGGACTCCCGCCCACGGGCCGCGCAGCCCCGGTCCGAGCTGGAAGGCGCGGGTGTCCGGCCCGGCGACGAGGAGCCGGCCCTCGGTCCAGAGCAGGTCCATGCAGCCGTCGGGCAGGACGAGTCCGGCCGCGCCGCCGCCCGTGCTCCCGACGGCCCGGCGCCTCCACACGACCGCTCCCGGCAGCCTCGACGCCCGCTCCGCGTACTCGGGGGACATGGGGCCCAGGCTACGCACCGCCGCCGGGGGGGGCGCCGGGGGGCGGCGACACACCGGCGGCACGCCGACGGCCCCGGCCGCACGGGGCGGGCGGGGCCGGGGCGAGCAGGCTCAGCCCACCCGCTGGACGACCTCCGCCTCCGCCGCGTCCTCCACCGGGCCCGCCACCGGAGCGGCCTTCCGGCCGTCCCGCATCAGCACCAGGGTCAGCCCCGCGGCCGCCAGGACGGAGATCCCGCCCGCCGTGAAGGTGACGGAGGCCGCGGTGTTGAACGCGTCGCGGGCGGCGGCGGCCAGTCCGCCGTCCCCGGTGCTCGCGGCGAGGGCGAGCGCGTCGGTGATCGCGTGCTTCCCCGCCGTGGGCGCGTCGGTGGGCATCGCGCCGGTGTAGGTGCTGGACAGGACGGCGCCGAGGATGGCCACGCCCAGCGCGGAACCGGACTGCTGGATGGTGTCGTTGAGCGCGGAGCCGACGCCGGCGTGCTCGCCGGGGATCGCGCCCATCAGCGCGTTGGACGCGGCCGGCATCCCGAGGCCGGAGCCGGCGCCCAGCACCAGCATGGCCAGGGCGACCTTGACGAAGCCGTCGCCGACCGAGAGCGTGGCCAGCAGCCCGAACCCGGCCGCGATGACCAGCATGCCGACCGAGGTCAGCACCCGCGGGGCGACCTTCCTGCCGAGCGCGGCACCGACGGCGTTGAACACCAGCGAGGCGACGGCCAGCGGGATGAACGCCAGGCCGGTGTCGGTGGGCGAGAACTTCAGCACGAACTGCAGGTACTGGGTGAGGACCAGCATCAGGCCGCCGGTGGCGAAGGTCAGCAGGACGAGCGAGAAGCTGGCGCCGGTGAACACCCGGTTGCGGAACAGCCCGAGCGGGACCATCGGCGAGTCGGTCCGGACCTGGCGGACGGCGAACCCGGCCAGCGCGAGCACCCCGACGGCGAGCGTGCCGAGCGTGCCGGGGCTGGTGATGCCGTCCCGGGGCAACACGATGATCGACCAGACCAGCGCGGTCATCCCGGCCATCGAGAGCACCATGCCGGGCAGGTCGGGCCGACGCCACGGCCCCTTGGACTCCGGCATCAGCACGACCGCCGCGATGATGGCGACCGCCGCGACCGGCACGTTGAGCAGGAAGACCGCGCCCCACCAGAAGTGCGCGATCAGCGCACCGCCGAGCACCGGCCCGCCGACCAGGCCGATCATGGCCACCGCGCTCCAGGCGGCGATCGCCTTGGGCCGTTCCTCGTCGTCGAAGACGGTGATCAGGATGGAGAGCGTGCTCGGCATGACCAGGGCTCCGCCCACCCCCATCAGCACGCGTCCGGCGATGAGTTGGCCGGGGCTGTCGGCGACGGCCGCGACCAGGGAGGCGGCGCCGAACAGCACCAGCCCGATGATCATCACCTTCCGCCGGCCGAACCGGTCGGAGAGGCTGCCCGAGGTGAGCAGCAGCCCGGCGAAGACCAGGATGTACGAGTCGATGATCCACTGGATGTCCTGGGCCCCGGCCTTGAGGTCCTCCGCGATCGGCGGGATGGACACCGTGAGCACCATGTTGTCGACCACCAGCACCAGGCTGCTGAGACAGAGCACGACCAGGATGAGCCAGCGACGCGGCTGACGGTCCACCGCGGTCCCCCTTCGAAGTGAGCGCGCCGGCCGCAGCCGGACGGAAGTCGTCGCGGGCACTCCGCACCCCGTCCCCACGGGGGCGGCGCGCTCCGCTCCGCACACTGTACGGAGACCGCACACTGTTCGCAAAGCCGAACAGTGTGCGGTGCGGCTTATGCTGAACGGAACAGCCGAGCCGAGCACAGGCGGGCGAAGACCGAGAGGAGGGCCGGATGACGGCCAGGTCGAAGGGCGTGCCCGGGACACCGTGGAGCCGCCCCGAGCGCCCCCGGCGCGAGCAGCCCGCGCTCAGCCGGACCCAGATCGTCGCGGAGGCCCTCGCCATCCTGGACGGCGACGGCATCGAGGCCCTGAGCATGCGCAAGCTCGGCGCCCGCCTCAACGCCGGCGCCACCTCGATGTACACCCACGTCGCCAACAAGGACGAACTGCTCGCCCTGGTCGTCGACGAGGTGTTCGGCAAGATCTGGATCCCCACGGTCACCGACACGGACCCGGCGGACTGGCGCACCACCCTCGCCGAGTGCGCGGCCAGCACGCGTGAGGTCGTCCTGCGCCACCCGTGGATGGTGTCGGTGATCGGCGACCTGGGGCTGGTCTACTTCGGGCCCAACTGGATGCGCCTCTCCGAGGCCCTGCTCACCTTCCTGGATGCGGCCGGCTTCACCCCGACGGAGGCCAACGACGCGATGGGGGCCCTGCTCGGCTACGTCATCGGGACGGCCAGCGTGGAGGCCGCCTGGCTGAGCGCGCTGGCCCGGCAGGGCCGGGACGAGCAGGGCTGGATGGACGAGCTCGTGCCCGCCGTCATCGAGGCCACCCGGGACTTCCCGCGCCTGCACCACCTCTACACCACCGAGGTCGGCTCAGCGACCGACGGTGGCCGCGACAGCGGCTTCACCAACGGCGTCCGACTGATCCTGGCCGGCATCGAGGCCACCCGGCAGGACCGACCCGGCAGATGACGCATCGTCACTTCCTGCTCAGCTCCTGGACCTCGGCGTAGCCCGGCACCGGACCGACCTCATCGCCCGCACCGACGGCCGCCGCCGTGGCCACCGCCGCCGCCAGCGCGGAGCGGTACAGCAGCGAGCCGAGGCTGACCCGGGCCACCCCCAGCGCGGCAAGCTCGGCGAAGCCCGGACCGGTCGGCGTCCAGAGGACGTTGAGCGGGGCGGCCAGCCGTTCGACCAGCGCCACGATGGCGGCCGGATCGGCCAGCCCCGGGACGAACACGCCGTCCGCGCCCGCCTGTTGATAGGCCTCCAGGCGGCGGACCGTCTCCGGCCCGGGGTCGTGGCGCCCGGCCCAGCAGGTGTCGGTACGGGCGTTCACGAAGAGCTCCGGCACGGCCGCCTTCACCGCCGCGATCTTCGCCGCGAGGACGGCGGACGGCGCCAGGGTGCCGTCCGCCCGGCCGTCCTCCAGGTTGATGCCGACCACCCCGGCCTGCGCCAACTCGACGGCCAGGCAGGCGACTTCCTCCGGATCATCACTGAACCCGGACTCGGCGTCCACGCTCAGCAGGAACCCGCTACGGCCCAGCCGGCGGGCCAGCCGCACGGTCTCCGCGCGGGTGACGGCCACGCCGTCGGGCAGGCCGGCGGCGGCGGCCACGCCCAGGCTGGTGGTGCCGATCGCGGCGTAGCCCTCGGCGGCGAGGGCCGCTGCCGAGGCGTGGTCCCAGGCGTTCGGCAGCAGCAGCGGCCGGCCGGGGCGGTGGTGCAGGGCGGCGAAGGGGGTCATCGGGTCACCTCCGGGGAGCGGTCGCCGACGGCGCCCGCGCAGAACGCGGACCCGACGACGTGGTGGACGAGTCGGCGCAAGCCCCAGCCGGTGCCCGGCGAGTCGTCCAGGGCTGCGGTCACCTCGCCGCAGCGGGAGAACACCGTGGGATCGCCCATACCGGCCATCCTGGCTCCGGCTCGTTTCGGCCCGCGCCGAACCGTGCCGCCCCCGACCGCCCCGCCCCGCGACGCCCACGGTTCGGCCCGCGCCGAACCGTGCCGCCCCCGACCGTCCCACCCCGCGCCGCCGACGGTTCGGCCCGCGCCGAACCGTGCCGGGGCGACCATGGAGGCATGTCGCTCGCCGCCTTCGCCGCCCTGCTCGCCGACCCCACCCGCGCCGCGTTCTGCACCGCACTGCTCGACGGCCGCGCCTGGACGGCCGGCGAACTGGCCCGGCACGCGGGCGTCGCGCCGTCCACGGCCAGCGAGCACCTGTCGCGGCTGATCGCCGGCGGGCTGCTGGCCGAGGAGCGGCAGGGGCGGCACCGGTACGTCCGGCTGGCCACCCCGGAGGTCGCCACCCTGATCGAGGACCTCACCGCCTTCGCCGACCAGGGCGACCGGCCCACCCCGCACGGCCTGCGCGAGGCCACCCGGCAGAGCGCCGAGGCCCGCGCCCGCACCTGCTACGACCACCTGGCCGGCCGCCTCGGCGTGGCCGTCGCGGACGCGCTGCTCGCCCGCGGCCTGCTCACCGACGACGCCGGGCTCGCCGTCACCGGGCGCGGCCGGGCCTGGCTGGCCGCGCAGGCGATCGAGCTGCCCGAGCGGGCGGGCCGCCGGGGCGGGCGGCCGGTGGTGCGCAGCTGCCTGGACTGGACGGAGCGCCGCAGCCATCTCGGCGGGGCGCTGGGCGCGGCGCTCTGCCGGACGGCGCTGGACCGGTCCTGGGTGGAGCGGATCGGCTCCGGCCGGGCCCTGCGGGTCACCCCGGACGGCGACCGCGCACTGCGCGAGCTGCTCGGCGTCGAGCTCTGAGCGATCGGGCCGCCGGGGCGGGCCTCGGCATCAGCCGGACCTCAGGACCGGACGCTCCTCGGCCCCGGACACCCCTCGGCCCCGGGCGACCTCAGCCGTTGACTTCGCCCCGTCCAGCGCGGCAGATCGCGGTGTCCGTCCAGCGGCTCGACGAGTTCCTCCCGCTCCCCCTCAGGCGTCCGCAACCTCGGGCGGCTCGCCCGAGGTCCGGCCGAGGTCGATGATCCCGAAGGCCGCGCCCTGCTGGTCGCCGACAGCGGCGAACCGGCCGAACGGGCTGTCCATCGGCCCGAAGTGCACCGTGCCGCCGCGCGCCCGCAGCCGTTCGAGCGCGGCGTCGGTGTCGTCGACCGCGAAGTACACGCTCACGTACGAGGGCGCCTCGGGCGGCAGGAAGTCGCCCTCCGCCCCCATCCGGCCCAGCACGGGGCGGCCGTCGACCTGGAACATCCGGTAGTCGAAGTCCCCGGCGTCCATCCGCTTCACGCCGAACGGGAAGACCGCGGGGAAGAACGCGTCCGCCTTCGCGGGCTCGCGGGTCACCACCTCGGCCCAGCTGTACGCGCCGGGCTCGCCCTGCTTCTCGAAGCCCTGGTGGCGGTCGCCCTGCCAGACGCCGAACACGACCCCGCCCGGGTCCCTGGCGATCACCATGGTGCCGAAGTCGCCGATCCGCATCGGCCCCATGACCACCTCGCCGCCGTTGGCGCGGATCCGCCCGGCGGTGGCGGCGGCGTCCGGCGAGGCGAGGTACAGGCACCAGGCGGACTGCGCCTGCGCGCCGGGCATCGACGGCACGATCGCGGCGACCGCCTTGCCGTCCGAGTACGCCTGCGTGTAGTTGCCGTACTCCGACGAGCTCTCGCCGAAGGTCCAGCCCAGGACGTCACCGTAGAACGCCTTCGCGCCCTCCGGATCGGTGAACATCGCGTCGACCCAACAGGGCGTGCCCTCAGGTGGCGCTGCCATCTCCTCCGCCCTCTCGCCTGGCGACGTGCGCCCGCGATCCGGAGCGCACCCGGCCCCCGTCCGGCCACCCTAGCCAGTACCGGGCGCACCCGCGCGGGATCGGCCCGCACGGGTGCGCCGTGGGCTGGTCCGCCCGCCGGTCAGCCCAGGGCCGCCACCCCGGCGGCCGGGGCCGCACCGGCTCGCGGCACGCGCAGCGAGGCCGTGCCCAGGCCGGTCGGGCCGACCGGGAAGGCGGCGGGCCCGGGCAGTTCCTTCACCGCCGCCCCCGCTTTGAGCTCCCGCTCCGCGCCGAAGTGCCGCAGCAGGTCCTCCTCGCGGTACCGGCGGCAGTCTCGGTGCCAGACCAGGATGCCCGCGAGCCAGTTCTCCAGCTCCTCCACGTACCCGTCCAGCAGCTCCCTCGCCTCCGGCTCCAGCGCGAAGTCGTCGTACAGGACGGGGAGTTCCTTCCCCGCGACGTGCTGGAACTGGTCCAGCCGGGAGTGCATCAGGTCGTCGACGATCCGGACCGCCGACGGGTAGTCGCAGTTGAAGAAGTTCTGCACCACCAGGACGGCGTTGTGCACCTCGCCCTCGTACTCGATCTCCTTCTGGTACGAGAACAGGTCGTTCATCATGCACGCGTAGTCCGCGGCCGAGTTCTCCAGCGAGCGCATCGAGCCGTGCTCGTACACCGCGGGCGGCACGACCTGGCCGTGGGCGAGCCGGCACAGGCTCATGGTGAGGTCGGAGCCGAAGGTGGCGCGGCGCATCTCCAGGTAGTCCACCGGGTCCGGGATCCGGTTCTGCACCTGGTTGTTGAGCTCCCAGATCCAGCTCGCGGTCATGTCCTCGACGGTCTGGCGGAACTTCCGCCGGGCGTCGGCCGTCATCGGGCCGGCGGTGCGCTCCCAGATGTCGGCGAGGCCGCGTTCCAGGGCGTTGGCGGGCTCGGGCGCGGGGCTGCCGTCCACCGGCATGAACAGCGGGAGCCGCTCGGTGGCGAGCTTGGCGCCGGCCAGGTCGCGGGTGCGGCCGAAGACCACCGGGTAGTAGTCGTCGGCCCAGGTGCCCCAGGCCAACCAGGCGGAGGAGACGTCGAGTTGGTCGGCGGTGGCGTCCGGGTGGATGCCGGCCGCGCAGAGCGGGAGGTCGTAGTCCCGCATGGACTCGGCGTCCCAGATGCCGGATCCGGGGATGCCGGGCTGCTCTTCCAGCAGGCCCATCCGCGCGGCCCACTCGATCACCCGGTCCCGCGCGCCGTCCAGGTGCGGGCTCAGCGTGGCCTCGAACGGCAGCTTGAACTCCGGCAGTTGGGACGGCCCGACGGCCTGGTACGGCACGTGGCCGTGCGACCGGGCCCGCCGAACGGCCGGTCCGACGCCGCCCGGGCCGCCCGAACCGGCCGGACCGGCCGCAGGTCCACCGCCGCCCATCGCCCCGCTGCGCAGGATGTCCAGCGCCGAGGTGCCCACCCCGCCGATCGCGAACGGGTCCCACCAGTTGCCGGTGCCGGGCAGCGCGCCGCCCGTCCCCGCCGCGACGCCGCCGCCCGAACCGGCCGCCGCACCACCGCCGTTCATGTACCGGCTGGAGCGCATGTGCCACTCGTGGCCGCCGGACTGCCAGTCCTGGAGGCCCTTGACGTACGCCAGCACCCGGGCGCGGCCCTCGGGAGCGAGCCCGGTCTCGGCGAACAGCACGGGCAGTTCGGTGAACACGGTGTTCTCGAACTGCTGGAGCCGCGAGGTGAGCAGGTCGTTGACCGCCTCGGCGGCTTCCTGGGTGGAGCACTCCAGGAACTTCTCCAGCACCAGGATGCCGTTGCTCAGCTCGCCCTCGTCCTCCACCTCCCGCTGGTAGGAGAAGATGTCGTTGCGCAGGTGCACGCCGTCCGAGAAGGCGTCCATCAGCACCCGCAGCGCGCGCGAGCCGGAGACCTCCTTCGGGACCTCGGCGCTGGCCGCGTACTCGACCAGTTGGGCGGACCAGGGCGCACCGCCCACCTTGCGGCGCATCTCGATGTACTCGACCGGGTTGGAGACCCGGCCGGCGTTGATGTTGGCGAGCTCCCAGAGCGACTCGTTGAGCAGGTTGCGGGTGCTCTCGGCGAAGCGGATCCGCCAGTCCTCGCCCATCACCGGCACGGTGCGCCGCCACAGGTCGGCCAGGCCCGCCTCGACCGGGTTCTCCGGCTCCGGCATCGGGGTGGCCGGGTCGGCCGGCATGAACAGCGGCAGCCGGTCGAGGTGCGCCTTGCCGGCCTCGCGGTCGTTGGTGCGCTTGAACATGTCGAGGAAGTGGTCGTCGAAGAAGAAGACCCACACGTACCAGTCGGTGACCAGCGAGAGCGCCTCGGCGGAGGCGTCGGGGTGGGTGTAGGCGCAGAGCAGGCCATAGTCGTGGGCGTCCAGGTCGGCCTGGTCCCAGATGCCGGAGCCCTCCAGCATGCCCATCTCCCGTGCCCAGACGGAGGAATGGGCCCGGGCCTCGTCCAGGTGGGGGTTGAGGCGTGCCGGGTGCGGCACGTAGAAGGACGGCAGTTCGAACGGCTGGGTCACGGCGGGCGAGCCTTTCTGGACGCGTCGATTGCACCAAGAATGACCCGCCGGCAGGTCGCCGCACCGGCGCAACAGAAACAGTCATACAAGATGACCGACCTCCCTCCAGCCCGCCCGTGCCGCCCGCCTCCTCGCCACCCGAAGCGGGCAAAAAGTATTCCGCCAGCTCTCCCGACCGCCGGAGCTGGTATCCCAGGCGGTCGCTCCGCCAACGAACAAGCCAGCTGCGCCAAGGCCCTGGAACTCCAAGACTTCCCCTGCTACGGGCGTGTTGACCGCCCCCGCCCCCGCCCCGTCCACCAGACTGGGCGCCGACCCGACGTCAACTCCGAGGAGGGCAAGCCCATGAACGTCACCGTCCGGCTCGCACAGCAGCCCGAGGCCGACGAACTGCTCGGACGGAGTGCGCTGGCCGCGCTCGTCGGCATGTTGCTTGACCAACAGGTGCCGATGGAATGGGCGTTCACCGGTCCGCTGACCATCGCCCAGCGGCTCGGACGGAACGACCTGGACGCCCGGGAGATCGCCGTGTACAACCCGGAGGAGTTCGTCGCCCTGCTGTCCGCGAAGCCCGCCGTGCACCGCTACCCGGCCGCGATGGCCAAACGGGTCCAGCAGCTCTGCCAGTTCCTGGTGGCGCAGTACGACGCCGACGCCGCCGCACTCTGGAAGGACACCCGCACCGGCAAGGAGCTGCTCAGCCGCCTCAACGCCCTGCCCGGTTTCGGCAAACAGAAGTCGCAGATCTTCCTGGCCCTGCTCGGCAAGCAGTACGGCGTGCGGCCGGAGGGCTGGCGCGAGGCGGCCGGCGTGTACGGCGAGGAGGGCGCGCACCGCTCGGTCGCCGACATCACCGGGCCCGAATCCCTCGACCTGGTCCGGGAGTTCAAGCAGGAGATGAAGCGCGCCGCGAAGGAGGCCAAGTCCGCGGCGAAGACCACGCCCCGGACGACGGCGGTGAGCACGGCCGGGGCGCGCTGAAAGCCGATCGCCCGGCCGGCCGGGAGCCGTTGCCGAGCCGCCGAGGAGTCCACCGCCGTACGGTCCATGGCCCTCCCAGGATGCGCCGAGGGCCCCGGTCGCACCGCGCGACCGGGGCCCTCACCAGTGCCCGTCAGGCCAGGACGGGCTCCCGCTCGTCCGTCGGATCCGCCGCACCCGCCGTCGCCTGCGCATCCCCCGCACCCACCGCATCCGCGTCGGCCGGCGCGACCGCCTTGCGCCGCGGCAGCGCGAACATCAGCAGGAACACCACCAGCAGCGCCCCCGCGACCCACCACATCGCGTGGACGAACGCCCCGCCGAACGCGGTGCCCATCGCCTCCGGCGCGACCACGTCGTCCATCGCCCCGAAGAAGGCCACCGACACCAGCGCGAGCCCCAGCGCGTTCCCCATCTGCTGGACGGTGTTGATCAGCCCCGACGCCGAACCGGCGTGCGCGCGCGGCACCTCCGCCAGGATCGCGTCGGTGATCGGCGCGACGATCAGGCCCATCCCCAGGCCCATCACCACCAGTGGCAGCGCCATCTGCCAGGGCGCGATCGCCGTCCCGTACCGGTCCGCCTCCCAGATGTACGTCAGCACACCCGCCGCCATCACCAGCGCGCCGGTCTGGAGCACCCGGCGCCCGAACCGGGGCACCAGCTTCTGCACGGACAGCCCGGCCGCGGCCGAGACGGCGAGCGAGAACGGGATGCCGGTGGAACCGGCCTTGAGCGGGCTCCAGCCGAGGCCCAGCTGCATGTACAGCGTCCAGACCAGGAAGAAGATCCCGCAGACCACCCCGAAGGCCAGTTGCACGCCGATACCGGCCGCGAAGCTCTTCACCCGGAACAGCGACAGCTCGACCAGCGGCGAGCCGTCCCGCCGCGTCTTGGCCTTCTCGTACGCCACGAACAGCGCGAACACCACCAGGCTGCCGGCCATCGACAGGTAGCCCCAGAGCGGCCAGCCGGCCTCCCGCCCGTGCGTCAGCGGGTAGATCAGCATCAGCAGGCCGACGCTCGCCAGCGCCACCCCGACCAGGTCCAGCTTGAGCGCCCGCTCGGCCTTCGACTCGTCGATGAAGCGGCGGCCGAGCAGCAGCCCGGCGATGCCGACCGGCAGGTTGATCAGGAAGATCGGGCGCCAGGCCAGGCCGAACAGGTCCCACTCGGTGAGCAGCGCGCCGATCAGCGGCCCGGAGACGGCGCCCAGCCCGACCACCGCTCCGAACATGCCGAACACCTTGCCGCGCTCCTCCGCCGGGAAGGTCGCGTGGATGATCGACAGCACCTGCGGCACCATCATGGCCGCCGTGCCGCCCTGGAGCACCCGCATCCCGACCAGCATCTCGGGGCCGGAGGCCAGGCCGCACAGCGCGGACGCCACGGTGAACCCGCCGATGCCGATCAGGAACAGCCGCTTGCGGCCGTAGATGTCGCCCAGCCGGCCGCCGGTGATCAGCCCGATCGCGAAGGCCAGCGCGTAACCGCCGGTGACCCACTGGATGGCGCTGAAGGAGGCGCCGGTGTCCTCCTGGATGCTGGGGATGGCGATGTTGACGATGGTGACGTCCACCAGGTCCATGAAGGAGGCGACCATCACGATCGCCAGCGCGATCCACCTCCGTCGGTCCGCGTCCGCGGTCTTCATTCGGTACTCCTCATTCGTCCTGCTCGTCCTGCTCGCGCTGCTCGCACTGCTCGTCGGCACGTCCACGAGGGTACGGGGCATATAGGTCAGATCCTGTCCCAGTTGTCCGGCATCCTGGACGGCATGACGGACACCCCCGCACGGCTGCTGAACCTGCTGTCCCTGCTGCAGACCCCGCGCGAGTGGCCCGGCAGCGAACTCGCCGAACGGCTCGGCGTCAGCCCCCGGACGATCCGGCGCGACATCGACCGGCTGCGCGACCTCGGCTACCCGGTGCAGGCCACCATGGGCGCGGTCGGCGGCTACCGGCTGGTCGCGGGGACGGCGATGCCGCCGCTGCTGCTGGACGACGAGGAGGCCGTCGCCATCGCGGTCGGACTGCGGGCGGCCGCCGGGCACGCGGTGGTCGGCATCGAGGAGGCCTCGGTCCGCGCCCTCGGCAAGCTGCTCCAGGTGCTGCCGGGCCGCCTGCGGCACCGGGTGGGCGCGCTCAACACCGCCACCGTGCCGCTGCTCACCGGCGACGGCCCGACCGTCGACCCGGACGACCTCACCGTGCTCGCCGGCGCCGTCACCAACCGGGAACGGCTGCGCTTCGCCTACCGGGCCGGCGACGGCGCCGAGACCAGGCGCAACGTCGAACCCGAGCGGCTGGTCTCGGCCGGCCGCCGCTGGTACCTGGTCGGCTACGACCTGGACCGGGACGACTGGCGGCTCTTCCGCGTCGACCGGCTCAGCGAACCCCGCGCCACCGGCGCCCACTTCACCCCGCGCCCGCTCCCGGCCGAGGACGCCGCCGCGTACGTGGCGGGCAAGCTGCGCCGCCAGTCACCGGCCCGCGCCGTGATCGCCACCGTGCACGCCCCGGCCGCGAACGTCCGACGGCACTTCGACCGGGGGGACTCCGAGATCGAGCCGATCGACGAGCACCGCTGTCGGCTGCGCTCCCGCACGGACTCCTTGGAGTGGACGGCGGTGCGGCTGCTGACGCTGGACTGCGAGTTCGACGTGCACGAGCCCCCGGAGCTGATCACCCACCTGCGCACCCTGGCCGCCCGCGCCGACCGGGCCACCCGCGTAGACGGTTAGGCCTCGATCCGGTACCAGACAGTCCCCCGCGCGGAACCACAGCGCGCCGTCCCGGCCGTGCGCCCGCACCCGGTCGAGCGCGCCGGGCACGCTCAGCTGCCGGCGCCGGGTCTGCTTCCACTCCTCGCCGATCAGCTGGTACCAGGTCAACTCGCCGCCACTGGACAAGAAGACGCCCTGACCGCCGTGGACCGCGAAGCCGACCGGCAGCCGGACCAGGCACGGCAGGGTGGTCGACCGCCGGTCGACCGCGTCGATCCAGCAGCACCCGGCCGCCCGGCAGCAGCCCGAGGTGGTCGGGCGAGCAGGAGACGCCGGACAGCGGCACCCGCCACTCCCCCTGCGGCGCGGCCACGACCACCTCGCCGTCGAACGGCAGCCGGACCGGCGGCCAGGATCCGGCCGGCGCCAGGTGCTGCTCCGGCACCACCAGGAGGGCCGGTTCCCCGGCCGGCCCGACCGTCCAGGCCACGGCCCTGCGACCGGCCGACCGGGCCTCCTCGGGCAGCCGCCGGACCTCGACCGGATCGTGGCCCCCGTGCTCAGACCCCGTACTCGGCGGTGAGCAGCGCCCGCCCCAGCGTGTGGAAGGTCAGGTGGAAGCCGATCTGGGCCGCCGGGGTGTCGGCGGAGACGTCCAGCTTCTCGACGTCCAGGGCGTGCACCGCGAACACGTACCGGTGCGGGGCGCCGGGCGGCGGGGCGGCGCCGTCGTACTGGTGGCCGGGGAAGTCGTTGCGGCCGTGGAAGGAGGCCGCGCCGGGCAGGTCGTCGTCCGAGGAGCCGGCGCCGCGCGACAGTTCGACCGTGTCGGCGGGCAGGTTGAGGGCGAGCCAGTGCCACCAGCCGGAGCCGGTGGGCGCGTCCGGGTCGTAGCAGGTGACGGCGATGCTCCGGGTGCCCTCGGGCAGGCCCGACCAGGCCAGCTGCGGCGACCGGTTGCCTCCGGCGTGGCTGAACTCCCCGGCCAGTGTGCCGCCGTCGATGATGTCCTGGCTGGTCAGCGGGAAGGACGGCACCTGCGGCAGGAAGTCGTACGGCAGCGGCGGACGAACGCTCATGGGGTGGTCACCTCTCAACGGGCCGTGAACGGCCTCGGGCTGAAGGACGCTGAAGGACGCTGAAGGACACGGTCCGACGGGCACGCACTGTCGGACACGGCCTGACGGACACGGCTCACTGTAGTGGGGGCCCGTCCGGTCCGGCCGCCCCGATCCGGCCGCCCCTCGTTCGGGCCCGGTCCGTTCGAATTGCCAGGTATAGACCAATCAGGCGCCTGCGGCTAGCGTGGACAGCGCACCCGCCCCCAGCTCCGGAGCCGCACCGTGGAGTCGTCCGTCCTCGCCTTCGCCACCGACCTGCTCGACGAGGGCGCCGACACCTTCTTCGGCAACCTCACCGACCGCGCCGGGGTCGGCGGCGTCACCCTCGCCTCGGTCTACCACGAGGCCCGGGACGTCTTCCCGCACAACCCCCGCCGGGTGATCCGCTACCTGGAGCCGGGCGCGGCCTACTTCCGCCCCGATCCGGCCCGCTGGCAGAGCCGTCGGCTGGCGCCCGTGCCCTCCACCGCGATCGGCGACCGCGACCCCTTCGCCGAGGCCGCCGCCGAGACCCGCCGCCGGGGGCTGAAGCTGCACGCCTGGACGGTGTTCTGCCACAACGACCGGCTCGGCTTCACCCACCCGGACTGCGCCCCGGCCAACGCCTTCGGCGACCGCCACCTCACCGAGCTCTGCCCGGCCCACCCGGAGGTCCGGGAGTACGCACGGACCCTGGTCACCGAGCTGGCCCGGTACGGCGTGGACGCGATCCGGGCCGAGTCCCTGCACTTCCACGGTCTGCGCCACGGCTACCACCACGAGCGCTACTTCGAGGAGCTGGGCGCGGGCGCCGAGGCGCTGCTCGGCATCTGCTTCTGCCCGCACTGCCGCGCCGCCGCCACCCGCGCGGGCGTCCCGGCGGAGGGGGTCGCGGAGGCCGTCCGCACCGAGCTGCGCCGCCGGCTGGCCGACGAGGCGGCCGCCGCCGAACCCGCGGACCTGAGCGCGCTCGCGGACGGCGCCCTGGCCGCCTACCTGGACGCCGCCACCACCACCGTCACCACGCTGGCCGCCGAACTGACCGAGGAGGCCCGGCGCCACGGCATGCGGCTGAGCTTCATGGACGGCGCCGGCCCGGGCAAGGGCTGGCTGTCCGGCATCGACCTGCCCGCGCTCGCCAAGGCGACCGACCAGATCGAGACGCTCGGCTACGCGAAGACCCCGGAGGCCGTCCGGGAGAAGATCGCCGCGTTCGCCCTGCACGGCGTCCGCCCCCAGGACATGGCGGTGATCCTGCGGCCGATGGCCTCGGACTGCGACGGTCCGGCGAACCTCGCCGCCAAGATCGCCACCCTGCGCGAACTGGGCGTCCCCGAGGTGGAGTTCTACAACTACGGCCTGATGCGGCTGTCCTCGCTCGACCGGATCGGCGCCGCCCTGGCCGGCTAGGCGCCCACCCCCACCGTGCGGGGCCCGGCCGCTACCGCCGCCGCTTGGACGTCCCGAACAGGCTGCGCGAGATCTCCTGCCCGAGCTGCTTCCCGGCCGAACGCGCCAGGGACTTCACCGTCGGGTTGCTGAGCAGCGAATCGAGCAGCCCGCCCGCCCCCTTCGGCTCCTCCCGCCGCGGGGCGGGCTCCCGCTCCTTCGGCGCCCTGGCCGGTGCGGCGGCCTCCGGCCTGGGCGCCCGCGCCGCCCGCGCCGCCAGCTTCTCGTACGCCGACTCCCGGTCGATCGCGTCCCGGTAGCGCGCCGTCAGCGGCGAGGCGTCGACGACGGCCCGCAGCGCGCCCGCCTCGATCGGCCCCATCAGGGACTGCGGCGCCCGCAGCCGGGTGGCCGCGACCGGCGTCGGCGCGCCCTTCTCGGAGAGCACGGTCACCACGGCCTCGCCGGTGCCGAGCGAGGTGAGCACCGCGCCGAGGTCGTAGGAGGAGCGTGGGAAAGTCGAGACGGTGGCCTTGAGCGCCTTGGCGTCGTCCGGGGTGAAGGCGCGCAGCGCGTGCTGCACCCGGTTGCCCAGCTGCGCGAGCACGTCGGAGGGGACGTCGCGCGGGGATTGGGTGACGAAGAAGATGCCCACGGCCTTCGAGCGGATCAGCCGGACGGTCTGGGTGATGGCCTCCAGGAAGGCCTTGGAGGCGCCCTTGAACAGCAGGTGCGCCTCGTCGAAGAAGAACACCAGCTTGGGCTTGTCCAGGTCGCCGATCTCGGGCAGTTCCTGGTAGAGGTCGGCGAGCAGCCACATCAGGAAGGTGGAGAACAGCCGCGGCCGGTCCTGGACGGCGGGCAGTTCCAGCACCGAGACGACGCCCCGGCCGTCCGGGGCGGTCCGCAGCAGTTCGGCGGTGTCGAACTCGGGCTCGCCGAAGAACGCCCCGGCGCCCTCGTTCTCCAGCACGGTGAGCGCGCGCAGGATCACCCCGGCGGTGGCCGACGAGAGGCCGCCGATGGTCCTCAGCTCCTCCTTGCCCTCGGGCGAGGCGAGGAAGGCGATGACGGCGGTGAGGTCCTTGAGGTCGTACAGCTCCAGGCCCTTGGTGTCGGCGTAGTGGAACACCAGGCTGAGCGAGGACTCCTGGGTCTCGTTCAGGTCGAGCACCTTGGCGAGCAGCAGCGGCCCGAAGCTGGTGACGGTGGCGCGGATCGGGATCCCGGCGCCCTGCCCGCCGAGCGAGTAGAACTCGACCGGGCAGCCCTGCGGGGTCCACTGCTGCCCGACCTCGGCCGCGCGGGCGGCGGTGCGCTCGCTCGGCGCGCCGGGCGCGGCGACGCCGGAGACGTCCCCCTTGACGTCGGCGAGGAACACCGGCACGCCCTGGGCGGAGAGCTGTTCGGCGATCAGCTGGAGGGTCTTGGTCTTGCCGGTGCCGGTGGCGCCGGCGACCAGCCCGTGCCGGTTGAGCACCCCGAGCGGGATGCGCACCTGGGCGTCCGGGTAGGCGGTGCCGTCCAGCAGCACCGCGCCGAGGTCGAGGGCGGGCCCGGTGAAGGCGTACCCGTCGGCGATCTCCCGGACGGCCGGCGGGGTGGGGGCGGAGGACATCGGGGCACTCTCCTGGGCGGTGCGGGGAGGCGGGGCGGGCCCGGAACCCGGTCCCGGGCGGGCCGTGTCCCGATCGGAACCGGGCGATGTTCGCGACATTTCCCATCAAACAGCCGCAATCGCCCTCCCGCAGCTCACACCCGAGCGCGTGGCGGCGTCGCGGCGGCTGCGCCATCCGCCGCCCAAACGGTAGGCTTTCCGTGTGATCTTCAAGCGCATCGGCAATGGGCGGCCGTACCCGGATCACGGCCGGACGAGCACCCGCCAGTGGGCTGACGTCGCCCCACGCCCGGTGCGGCTCGACCAGCTGGTGACCACCAAGGGGCAACTCGACCTCGAAACCCTGCTCGCCGAGGACTCGACCTTCTACGGGGACCTCTTCGCGCACGTGGTGAAGTGGCGCGGCGACCTGTACCTGGAGGACGGACTGCACCGGGCGGTGCGGGCCGCGCTGCAGCAGCGCCAGGTGCTGCACGCCCGGGTCCTCGAAATGGAATGACGGACCCTCTGCACGGGCTCCTGGACCGCCCCCTCGCCATCCGGCGGAGGGCGGTCCGCGCGTACCCGGGTACCTCCTTTCGGGTACCGGCGTACTCCAGATGATGATCATTTAGTACCTTCGCAGCCTGACGGCACTACGCTGCTGACTACGGCCGCGACCAGGGGATCCGCCCGCACCACGGGATCCACCCGCACCAGCCGATCCGTCATCCCGACCCCGCCCTGGCACGAGGGGGAGACAAACCGTGAGCATGTTGACTCCCCAAGGCCTCAAGGGGAAGCAGTACCGCGTCACCGGCAACGCCTATCCACGACTCGGCCGGCCCCCGAGGAAGAGCCGCAAGGTGATCTCCGGGCTCGCGAGCCTGCTCGCCCTGGCCCTGATCGGCCTCGGCGGCGTCCAGCTCTACGACATCTTCAGCGGGAAGAACAAGAACTCCTCCGCCCAGGCCTGCGTGACCCCGTCGGGCAAGCCGCTGGCCGCCCCCTCCCCGGGCGCCACGCCAGGTGCTCCCACCGCCTCCGGCGCCCCCGCTGCCCCGGGCGACCCGCACGCGATCCCGCAGCCGGCCGGCGTCACGGTGAACGTCTACAACGCCACCACCAAGGGCGGCCTAGCCGGCCGGACCGCCGAGGAGCTCAAGAAGCGCGGCTTCACCATCGGCAAGGTCGGCAACGCCCCGGCCGAACTGGACAAGAAGGTGCCCGGCACCGCCCAGGTGATCGCCGGCCCGGCCGGCGCCGGCGCCGCCACCCTGCTCGGCTCGCAGATCGCCGGGGCCACCACCACCGCCGACGCCCGCACCGACGGCACCGTGGACTTCGTGGTCGGCGACAGCTACAACGCCCTGCTGGACGAGACCCAGGCGGCAGCCGCCCTCGCCCTCGCGACCAAGCCGTCCCCCACCCCGACCGTCACCGGCAGCTGCTGAGGCCGGTCGTCCCGCGCGACAACAGGAGAGCCCCCCGGCACCGCGCCGGGGGGCTCTCGTCCGTTCGGGGGATTCGCTCAGCCGGCGGTGCCGTACAGGCGGTCGCCCGCGTCGCCGAGGCCGGGCACGATGTAGCCGTTCTCGTTGAGCCGCTCGTCCAGGGCGGCGGTGACGACGGTGACCGGCAGGCCGGCCAGCTCGCGCTTCATCACCTCGACGCCCTCGGGGGCGGCCAGCAGCACCACGGCGGTGACGTCGGTGGCGCCGCGCTCGATCAGCATCTTGATCGCCGCGACGAGGGTGCCGCCGGTGGCCAGCATCGGGTCGAGCACGTAGACCTGGCGGCCGGAGAGGTCGTCCGGCATCCGGGTGGCGTAGGTGGAGGCCTCCAGGGTCTCCTCGTTGCGCACCATGCCGAGGAAGCCGACCTCGGCGGTCGGCAGCAGTCGGGTCATCCCGTCCAGCATGCCGAGACCGGCGCGCAGGATCGGCACGACCAGGGGGCGGGGGTAGCTGAGGCGGGTGCCGAGCGTGACCGCCACGGGGGTGGTGATCTCCACCTCGTCGGTGCGGACGTCCCGGGTGGCCTCGTAGGCGAGGAGGGTCACCAGCTCGTCGGTCAGGCGACGGAAGGTCGGCGAGTCGGTGCGCTCGTCGCGCAGGGTGGAGAGCTTGTGGGCCACCAGGGGGTGGTCGACGACGTGGAGACGCATGTATCGAGGTTAGCCCGGGTCTGCACGCCTGTACGACTCGCCGCGTGCCGACCGCCCCGTCGCCGGGGTGCACCCGGCCGTGCCGCGCCGTGGCGCCCCGCGAATGTCCGGACGGAAGCGCCTCCTGTGGTATCAACCGGGCTGATCTGGGAATGTCACGTCTTATGACGAGCAACCCGAACGCCGGGGACGGCTCGGCGGACGAGCCCGCAGGCCGGTCGGGCAATCGCCCCGGCCCGCCACAGGACCCCCCGGAGACCGAGGCGGACCGCCGCAGGCGGCGGGCCGTCTTCCTGCGCGAGCTCACCGAGGCCCGCGAACTCCGGGAGCGGGTCCAGCCCCGGCGGACCAAGGAACGGCGGATGCGCGAAGCCATGCGGATGCGAACCTTCCGGATCTGACGAGGATCCGAAGCGGTTCCGGCGCGGCGCCCTCCGCAGCTCCCCTCGCGGCTCCGCCGACCGGCCGGTCCGGATCCGACGGGCCCCGGGCGGTGGCGCCGGCGCCACACCGGCCGCCGGCCGGACCTTCCGACACGACCTGCAAAGACGCGCTGCCGAACACCCCCCGCAAGGGCGGGCTTTCTGTCACGATTCCGATGGGACGGTCCGAACGAGCGGACCGCCTCTGGCGCGGGGGCGGCCAGATTTTCGCGTTGCCCGAGCGCGCCGACAGCCGAGACCGAGATCTTGGGAGTGTCCCTGGTGGCGTACTTCGCTGCAGTGCTTGCTCGCACCGAGGACGGGTGGGATGTGAGCGAGACGGAGCTCGACGACGTCGAAACCCTCGCCGACCTGACCGAACTGGCCCGCGACTCCACGCAGGACGACGACAGCGTCCTGATCTTCATCGAACAGGAGGACGCCTGGTTCGCCATCGTCCGGGTGGACGGCGAGGAGGACCCGCGGATCTTCGTGTCCGACGGCGCCGCCGCCGCCCGCAGCTCCTACGGCTCCGTCCTCACCGACGAGCTGGTCGACCAGGCCGGTGAGAGCGAGTTCGGCGACCTGGACCACCTGGTCGTCGAGCTGGAGGAGGACGAGGAGACGCAGGAGCAGGACGAGGACGCCCGCAGCGGCGTCCCGGTCGGCCCGCTCGGCGACGCCCACCTGCTCACCGAGTTCGGCCTGGCCGCCGAGGAGCTGCTCGCCCTCAGCGGCGAGGGCGCCGTCCCGGGCGACGCCCTGGAGGAGATCGCCGAGGCCCTCGGCTGCGGCGAGGTCCTGGAGGCGGTCCGGTAGCGGGCGGTGACCAGGCCGGTGCCCACCGCCGGATACCCGACACTGGATGCCATGCAGTCCGCATCCGCCCCGCAGGCCGTCCCCCGCATCGCCCCGCTGCCCGCCCCCGTCCGCCCCGACCCGGTCCGTGACCGCTGGGCGGCGCCGATGCGCCTCGCCATCGCCGAGGCCGCCCTGGCGCCGGCCAACGGCGACGTCCCGGTCGGGGCGCTCGTCCTGGGCCCGGGCGGCGAGGTGGTCGGGCGCGGCCACAACGAGCGCGAGGCGGTCGGCGACCCGACCGCGCACGCCGAGGTGGTCGCGATCCGGCAGGCGGCCGAACGGATCGGGGAGTGGCGGCTCAGCGGCTGCACCCTGGTCGTCACCCTGGAGCCCTGCACGATGTGCGCCGGCGCCATCGTGCTGTCCCGGATCGACCGGGTGGTCTACGGCGCCCTCGACGAGAAGGCCGGCGCGGCCGGCTCGCTCTTCGACGTGATGCGCGACCGCCGGCTCAACCACCGCCCCGAGGTGGTCTGGGGCGTCCTCGCCGACGAGTGCGGCGAGCAGCTGCGCGAGTTCTTCGAGTCCCACCGCTGACGTCCGGCGCCGACTTCCGCCGCCGGCTCCCCCGTCGGCCGCCCGGCCATACGGATTTCGTGACCGCGCCACCCGTCCGGTAGAGTTCCCCTCGGTAGCGTGTCCGAGCGGCCAAAGGAGCACGCCTCGAAAGCGTGTGTGGGGGCAACTCCACCGTGGGTTCGAATCCCACCGCTACCGCTGTAGAGCCCGAGGGCCCGTCCGATCCGGACGGGCCCTCGGCGTTTCCGCGCACCCTCGAACGCGAAAAGGGCTCCGTACTCCGGGCTGATGACCACCAACGCCCGGAGAGTACGGAGCCTGGAAAGGGGGAGCGGCTCGGGGGGACGACCGCTCCCCCGGCGGAGTCCCACAACCGGCGCCGCGTCGGGGGGAAGCCGCGGCGCCCGGTCCCACAGCGGGGAACTCCGGATCCACGCACCGGGGATTCCTGCCAGATCCTCGGCACGTCTCCCATCCTGCCGCCCGGGACGTTTCCGGGCATCCGGAGAAAGGCCCCACTCACGGGGACCTTCGTCCCGCCGGGCGAACGCGTCGCACACTTGATAGCCCGTCCGATGGATAAGCTGCTTCCGCAGGGCCGCTCGGGGACCCGGATGGCGGCGGCCCACAGCAGGAGAGGACGACACCCGATGGCGCAGGCGAAGAAGATCGGCATGGCCCTCCTGCTCATCTTCGTCCTCTACTCGATCATCAGCTCGCCGGCCCGCTCCGCCCAGCTCGTCCAACTGGGCTTCGAGGGCATCTCGAACGCGGCCAAGGCGGTCGGCACCTTCATGACCGGGCTGATCAAGTGAGCCGTCCGGTCGCGTAGGGCCCGTCGTCCCGCCCCGGCGCACCGGCTACGGTGTGCGGGACCCTCTGTCCCCGTCCGCGAGGAGCGGCAATCGTGATCCGGCATCTGGTCCTGTTCAAGCTCAACGAAGGCGTCCGCAAGGACGACGAGCGCGCGCTCGCCGGCGCCAAGGCGTTCGCCGAGCTGGGTTCGCTGATCCCCGAACTGCGCGAGTGGGAGTGCGGCTGGAACACCACCGAGCGGGACATCGCCCACGACTACGCGATCAACAGCCTGGTCGAGGACCGCGACGCCCTGCACGCGTACCTGACCCACCCGGCCCATCAGGCCGCGGCCGGTCAGTGGCGCGAATTCGCCACCTGGGTGATCGCCGACATCGAGGTCTGACACCCGAGGCACCCGGGTCCGTCCCTCGGACGGCCCGCCGCGCCCCGTCCGGCCACCGGACGGGGCGCCTTGCTCCACCCCGGAACGATCCGTGCGGCGCCTGGGCGGGAAGCCCGGTGAAGCCCCGACCCCGCACCAACACACCTCCGCCGGGTGCTTGCCCGACCTGCGCCCGCCTTGTGATGCTATGACCGGTTTTGCCGGACATGGCGAGGTGGTGAAGCAGCCGCGACACCCGATCCGCAGGGCCCTTCGTTATCGACTGAGGGAGGGGTGACGTGTCCGACGAGGTACTGGCGTCGATCATCAGCCCGGCCGGCGAGCTCCGCCCGGACGGTCTGCGCGGCCCCGGCGGCCGCCCCGCGGTGGACGTCCGGACGCTGACCCGGGTGCTGTTCGAACGGCTCGCGGAGCTGCCCCCGGGCACCCCAGAGCGGGAGCGGGTCCGGGCCGCCCTGATCGAGGTGAACATCCCCCTGGTCCGCTACGCGGCCACCCGCTTCCGCAGCCGCAGCGAGCCGATGGAGGACGTCGTCCAGGTCGGCACCATCGGCCTGATCAACGCGATCGACCGCTTCGACCCCACCCGCGGCGTCCAGTTCCCCACCTACGCACTGCCGACCATCCTCGGCGAGATCAAGCGCTACTTCCGGGACAACGTCCGCACCATGCACGTCCCGCGCCGGCTCCAGGAGCTGTGGGTCCAGGTCAGCGGCGCGATGGAGGAGCTGACGGTGCTGCACGGCCGGGCCCCCAAGGTGCCGGAGATCGCCGCCAGCCTGCGGATCCCCGAGGAGGACGTCCGGGCCTGCCTGGACGCCGGGCGGGCCTACAACGCGGCCTCGCTGGAAGCGGCGCAGGAGCACGAGGGCGGGCTCGCCCTGCTGGACCGGCTCGGCTACGAGGACTCCGCGCTGGCCGAGGTCGAGCACCGGGACATGGTCCGCCACCTGCTGGTCCAGCTGCCCGAGCGGGAGCGGCGGATCGTGATGCTGCGGTTCTTCGCCAACCTGACCCAGTCGCAGATCAGCACCGAGCTGGGGATGTCCCAGATGCACGTCTCGCGGCTGCTCTCCCGCATCCTGACGAGGCTTCGGACCGGCAACTCCTGGGAAGACTGAGATTGCAGCGCGTTACCCTCGCGTGACATCTTGCGACGTTCGGGTTTGCCGTGGACCGTGTTCCGGTATGGAGGGGGAGGGCCCCCGCCGGGAACCTCCGTGCGACGGCCCCCGTTCAACTGTCAGTCACAAGGGGGTGGGCGCATGTCCGGAGAGCTGGGCACTGCGGAGATCCACGCTGGTCAGGCCAACGGTACGGCTGTCGCCGAGGACCGGATCCCGCTCCAGCGGGTCCCGGCCGCCGCGCCGCCCGGGCCCGAGGCGCCGCCCGGCTCCGGGCTGGACACCCGGACGCTGTCGCGCTCGCTGTTCCTGCGGCTGGCCGCCCTGGAACCGGGCAGCGCGGAGCACACGTACGTCCGCGACACCCTGATCGAGCTCAACCTGCCGCTGGTCCGGTACGCCTCGGCGCGCTTCCGCAGCCGCAACGAGCCGATGGAGGACATCGTCCAGGTCGGTACCATCGGCCTGATCAAGGCGATCGACCGGTTCGACCCCGAGCGCGGGGTGGAGTTCCCCACCTTCGCGATGCCCACCGTGGTGGGCGAGATCAAGCGCTTCTTCCGGGACACCAGCTGGTCGGTCCGGGTGCCCCGGCGGCTCCAGGAGCTGCGGCTGGCGCTCACCAAGGTCGGTGACGACCTGTCCCAGCGGCTGGACCGCTCCCCCACCGTCGCCGAGCTGGCCACCTGCCTGGGGGTCAGCGAGGAGGACGTGGTCGAGGGCCTCGCGGTGGGCAACGCGTACACCGCCAGCTCGCTCGACTCCAGCCCCAGCGAGGAGGACGGCGACGGACCGCTGGCCGAGCGGCTCGGCTACGAGGACCTCGCGCTGGAAGGCGTCGAGTACCGGGAGTCGCTGAAGCCGCTGCTGGCCAAGCTGCCGCCGCGCGAGCGCCGGATCATCATGCTGCGGTTCTTCGGCAACCTCACCCAGTCGCAGATCGGCGAGGAGATCGGCATCTCCCAGATGCACGTCTCCCGGCTGCTCACCAGGACGCTGACCCAGCTCCGTGAGGGCCTGATCAGCGAGGGCTGACAAGCCCAGGGAAGCCCTCCGTCGCCGTCCTGGCAGGCTGCGCGTCAGCCTGCCAGGACGGCGTCGTCCATCGCCCGGGCCGGCCACTGCGGTGGCGCGTTCGACGGGCGCGCTCGACGGTGCGCAGGTAGTCGGCGAGGACAGTTCCGCGGTCGGCGCCGACGGCGTGCGCGCAGCGGGCCGAACTCGTCGGTAATGACATGGTTCAGGCCATCACTGCACAGGGCCGCGGCGCCCGCCCGCCGACCGTCCAATAGCCGTCGGGATCACGGTCGTTGAGCGCACCGCGCAGTCCGGGACTGCGCCCGACCAGCGCCGTTCGACCGGTTCCGGCGCCGCTTTCCGCCCGGCCCCGATTGCACCGGACTCGGTCCGCCGATCGGCCGCACGAGCACCTCCATTGCATATTCGGACTGTCACATGGCACAGCGGTGCCCGATATTGCATGAACCTGCCCAAGGCGTCGGCAAGATGTGCAAGAGTGTCATGCGCGACGACGACAGTGTAGGTGTCCGGTGGTCCGCCCAAGCCGCACGGGCGGTAACCAGGTGTAGCTCTCAGCTTCCGCTTTTTCATTCTCAATTCATTATTTGCATGGCCGGTCCGGTTCCGGTCACAATCGGCGCCTTCATGGCTTCGCCATGAACGTTGGTAACAGGTTCGCTGCACTCTCGCCCAATTGGTCCCTCGCAGAGGCCCCCCTCGACCAGGATGGGCGCCGGGCAGCCTGCTGCCCGCGAACAGCTACAGGGCAGGCGAGCGCTGAGCAGCGAGGCGCCTACCCAAGGGGAGGATCACCATGGGTCGAGCGACCCGAAGAGTTGCCGCGTGCGCGGCGGCAGTTCTGCTGGCCAGCGGCCTGCAGACCACCCTGGCCCACGGCGACACGCCGCCCAGGATCGACCTCACCATCCTGGTCATCGACGACGGAGGCCCGTCGGTCGCGGCGATCACCGCCGAACTCAAGAACCAGGGCACCCCGTACAAGGTCGTCAACCTCAACGACACCAACCGTCCCATCATCAACTCCGCTTTCCTCAGCGACACGGTGAACGGCCAGCCCCGCGGGAAGTACCAGGGCATCGTCCTTCCCAACGAAAACCCCTTCCCCAACAGTGCGGCCGAGATGACGGCCATCGCGGGCTACGAAGCCGCATTCGGAATCCGGCAGATCGACGCGTACACGTTCGCCAGTCCTGCGGTGGGGCTGAACTACGCGGTGAATCCCGGTTACTACGGCACGCTGGACGGATTCCAGGGCGCCACCACCACGGCCGGCACTTCGGGCCCGTTCGGGTACCTGAAGGGCAGCGTTCCGTTCGAGGACAACGACCCGACCGTCAGCGAGAGTTACGGTTACCTGGCCACGCCACTGGCCAACCTGCCGGCCGGCGCCTCGTTCGTCCCGCTGGTCGACGCCGCGATCCCGAGCACCACCTCGCGCGGTTCGCTGGTCGGCGAGTACACCCACGACGGCCGCAAGGAACTGGTCGTCACGTTCGTCTACAACCAGTACCAGCAGCAGTACCGCCTGCTGGCCCGCGGCATGGTCGACTGGATCACCCAGGGCGTCCACCTCGGCTACGACCGCAACTACTTCGCGGCCCACGTGGACGACGTCTTCCTGGCCGACGACCGCTGGGACACCGTGCTCAAGTGCACCCCCGGCGACGTCACCTGCCCGCCCGGCACCCCGGACACGGCCAGCCCGATCCGGATGACGCCGGACGACGCCCAGCACCTCAAGCAGTGGCAGACCGCCAACAACTTCACCCTGGACATGGTGTTCAACGGTGGCGGCAGCGAGGACTGGAAGGCCGACCACCAGACCACGGTGGACCCCACGGCCAACCAGATGATCGCCGACCAGAACAGCTACCGCTGGGTCAACCACACCTACACCCACCCGTACCTGGGCTGCGTCCAGGACGTCACCGTGGTGCCGTGGCGCTGCACCAAGGACTCCTCGGGCAAGACCGTCTGGACCGACCAGAACACCATCTCGGGCCAGATCAAGGACAACTTCGACTGGGCCGCCAAGAACGGCCTGAAGGTCGACCCGCAGGCCCTGGTCACCGGCGAGCACTCCGGTCTGCTGACCGCCCCGCAGGAGACCAGCGACAACCCGAACCTGGCGCCGGCGCTGGCCGCCAACGGCATCAAGTTCACCGGCAGCGACGCCTCCCGCGAGCCCGCCCAGCGGACCGTCGGCTCGTCCACGCTGACTGTGCCGCGCTACCCGATGAACGTCTTCTACAACGCCGGCACGGCGAAGGAGGAGGCCGACGAGTACAACTGGATCTACACCAGCAAGGCCAACGGCGGCAGCGGCGTCTGTGAGAACAACGCCAACTCCACCTGCCTGACGCAGCCGCTGGACGTCAACACCGGATTCCAGTCGTACATCGTGCCGCTGGAGGCCCGGATCGACCTCGGGCACGTGCTGAGCAACGACCCGCGGCCACACTTCATCCACCAGTCGAACCTGTCCGAGGACCGGATCCTCTACCCGGTGCTGGAGAAGATCCTCGGCACCTACCGGTCGCTGCACGCCGACAACACCCCGATCGTGAACCTCGGCGAGCGCGAGATCGGCCTGGAGTTCCAGCGCCGCGCCGCCTGGAACTCGGCCATCTCGGCCGGCCAGGTCACCGGCTACCGGGTCGGCAACACCATCACGGTCAACGCTCCGGCCGGTGTTCAGGTCCAGGCCACCATGCCGACCGGAACTTCTCAGAAGCTGGTCATCGGATCGACCGCCTTCGGTTCGTCCTACGCCGGTACGCTCTCCGGTTGGGTGTCCCCGGGCACCCTGCAGAGCAGCGTCTCCCTGCAGCTCCCCTCGGCCGGCACCCCGGCCGCCCCGGCCGCCGTCGCCCCCGGCGTCGCGGCCAAGTCCGTCCCGGCCCCGGCCCCGGCGGACAAGAAGGTCGTCCCGCAGGGCGTCGCCACTCCCGTCCCGGTGGGCCCGAGCGACACCGGTCGTACCAGCGCCCCGACCCTGGTCCCCGGTAGCGGAACCCCGGTGCCCGGCAAGGGCGTCGCCACCGACGGCAGCGACGGCACCGCCGCTGCCGCCAAGAGCGGTAAGGCCACCGGGGGGGCGGCCTCGCTCGGCACCAGTACCACCGGACGCTCCGGCAACCGGTAGCCCGCAGCACCCGATGGCGGGGCCGGGACGGTCGCCCGGTCCGGCCCTGCCTCGGGTCCCGTTCCGGCCACCCAGACCGGACACCGAAGCAAGGAACAGGAGGGGGGACAGGAGATGCGCGTCACCCTGCTCACCGAGGGGACGTATCCGCACCAGCACGGCGGTGTGAGTGTCTGGTGCGACCAGCTCGTTCAAGGCATGCCGGACGTCGACTTCGACGTCATCGCCGTCACTGGTACCGGCCAGGAACCGCTGGCCTGGGAACTGCCCGCCAACGTGCGGTCGGTCACGACCGCACCGCTGTGGGGCCCGGCCTCCGAGGCCGGACCGCCCCGCGGCAAGGAGATGCGGCGCTTCCTCAACGCGTACGAGCGCTTCCTCCACTCCATCCTCGATCCGGTCTACACCACCCACTTCGGCACCGAGCTGTACGGCTTCGCCGACCTCGCCCGGCGCGGGCTGCTCAGCCCGGCGCTGCGCAGCGAGCGCGCCCTGCGCACCCTCCAGCACGTCTGGACCCGTGACTACCTGCCCACCGCCGTCTCCCGGCCCACCATGCACGACGCCCTGAACGCCACCGACCTGCTGGAGCACGCCCTGCGGCCGCTCTCGGTCGAACCGCCCACCGGCGGCGTCGCGCACGCCGCCAGCGGCGGGCTGGCCACCCTGCCGGGGCTGATCGCCGCCCAGCAGTACGGCGTACCGTTTCTGCTCACCGAGCACGGCATCTACCTGCGCGAGCGCTACCTCGGCTACCGCACCGGCCCGTACCGCTGGCCGGTCAAGGCGCTGCTGCTCGGCTTCTACCGGATGCTGGCCGAGGAGAGCTACCGGCAGGCCGCGCTGGTCACCCCCGGCAACCGGTACAACCGGCGCTGGGAGGAGCGCGGCGGCACGCCGTCCGCCCACATCCGCACCGTCTACAACGGCGTGGACCCGGCGGCCTTCCCGCCCGCCGGTCCCGAACCCGAGACGCCGACCCTCAGCTGGGCCGGCCGGGTCGACCCGATCAAGGACCTGGAGACGCTGATCCGGGCCTTCGCCATCGTCCACCGTGAGATCCCCGAGGCGCGGCTGCGGCTCTTCGGCGGAACCCCCAAGGGCGGCGAGGCCTACCGGGACGGCTGCATAGCCCTGGCCGCCGAACTCGGCATCGCCGACTCGGTGGCCTTCGAGGGCCGCGTCGCCGACATCACCGACGCGTACGCGGCGGGCAACGTGGTCATGCTCTCCAGCATCAGCGAGGGCTTCCCGTTCACCCTGATCGAGGCGATGTCCTGCGGCCGCGCGACCGTCTCGACCGACGTCGGCGGCGTCCGCGAAGCCGTCGGCGACACCGGACTCGTCGTCCCTCCCCGCGAACCCGAACCGATGGCGGCCGCCGCGATCGAGCTGCTGCGCGACGCCGAACGGCGCGCCCGCCTGGGCGAACAGGCCCGGCTGCGGGTCATCGAACAGTTCACGCTCCGCCAGAACATCGACGGCTTCCGGGGCATCTACACCGAACTCCTCGGCACCGCCCGCTGGATGCCGGACGGCGTGGTGGCCGTCACCGACCAGACCCCCACCACCGACTGGGACCAGCAGCTCGCCGCCGCCCAGCCCCAGCACAGCGAGGTGGGCGCGTGAACGAGCGGAGCGAGAGAACCAGCGACAGGCGCGTGTACCGCGAAGCGGCCGCCGAGCGCAGCGGGGGGCGCGTGAACGAGCGGAGCGAGAGAACCATCGAGAGGTGCGTGTACCGCGAAGCGGCCGCCGAGCGCAGCGAGGTGGCAGCATGAGTGGCCCCCTGCGGCTCGTGGAGGACGAGGGCGGCTCCGAGCGGACGATGCAGCTGCGCACCCTGCCGCTCAAGCGTCGCCGCCCCGCCCTGCCGGCCCAGCCCGAGCCCGAGGAGCAGCTCGACCTCTCCGCGGACCCGCTGGACGAGCTCGCCGAGCGGCTGCACGACATCTGCGCCGATGCCGTCCACCCGTACGAGATCGCCGCGTTCCTGGAGTCCGACGGCCTTTCCGACGAGCAGGCCGCCCTGCTGTACGGCCGCCCCGACTCGTTCACCCTCGCCGAGGAGCTGTTCGAGAAGGTCGAGCGCCGCTATCCCGGCCCGAGCTCCGAGTTCGCCAACCCGTGGCGGGCCGACCCCTGGCGCTGCGTCGTGCGCGGCCTGGTGTTCGCCCTGCCCGGGCTCGGCTACCTGCTCGGCGCCAACCTGTTCGCGGCCACCCGGATGCGGTTCGGCCTGCCCTCCGGCATGCTCGCGCTGTCCGTCGCGACGCTGGTCAGCTGGGGCTTCAACCAGGCGCTGGCACACCGCTCGTACCGCTGGCTCGGCCGGCTGCGGCGCCGCGAGGCCGCGATCTGCCTGGCCCTCGGGGCGCCGCTGGGCGCACTGGTCGCGTCCACCGCGGCGTACGTGGTCGGCGGGCCGCTGGGCGCGCTCTTCTTCGCCGCCGGGCAGTCGCTGTACCTGGGCGCGGCCACCGTCCTGCTGGTGCTGGGGCGGGAGAAGTTCCTGCTGCTGGCCCTGGTTCCGGCCTCGGTGGGCGCGGGCGTGGTGCTGGCCGCGGACGTCCCGCAGGTCGTGCGGACGGTCGTGCTGCTCGTCTCGCTGGTGCTGGCGGTCGGCCTGGCCGCCCGGGAGCTGCTGTTCTGCATCCGCGGCGGCGAGAAGGAGTCCGTCGAGCTGAAGCTGCCGATCCGCCAGGAGGTCCCGCACCTGCTGTTCGGCCTGGCCTGCGGCACCCTCACGCTGATCGCCGGCCTCGGCGAGACCATCCACCAGGCCGTGCAGACCGGCGCCGCGCACGGCGCGAAGGCCACCCCGACCGGACCGGCCATGATCGCGCTGACGCTCAGTCTCGGCCTCGCCGAGTGGCTGCTCTTCCGCTACCGGGCGATGGCCGTGGCCGCGCTGCGCACCAGTCACACCAGCGGACAGTTCACCCGCCGCACCGGCGGGATCCTGCTCGGCTGCCTGTTCATCTACCTCACCACCGTGGCCGCGCTGGACGCCGCCACGACCGTGCTGTGGCCCGGCGCCCCCGCGCTCGGCGTGCCGCAGCTCGGCGCGATGCTGCTCCTCGGCGGCTCGCTCTGGCTGGCGCTGCTGCTGAACGCCTTCGGGTTCAGCTGGAGCACCGCCCTCATCTGTCTGGCCGCCGCGGGTGCCGAGAGCGCCGGGCTGCTGACCGGTGCGGATCCGATCGTCCTGCAGCTGATCGGCTGCGGGGCGGCCGCCTTGCTCCTCACCGCCATCGCCGGGCCTGCGCTCGGCCGCACCACCCAGCACCGCTGAACACCGAAATCACGCACGCCCAATTCGCGTGCACCGCTGGACCCGCTCCACCTGAACACGCTCCACAACGCGCTTCACCGCAACACGCTTCACCCGCACACGCTTCACGGCACAGCTGAACCACCACCGGCCGGTCGCCACCGGGAGTCCGGCCGTTCCCAAAATCGAGAGAGCGAATCACGCATGAGCAGCGTCGCGGTCACCGGAGCCGAGGGCTTCATCGGCTCCCACCTCGTCGAGTCCTTGGTTGCCGACGGGCACCAGGTCCGGGCCATGGTCCAGTACAACTCCTTCTCGTCCTTCGGCTGGCTGGAGACCCTGCCCAAGGAGGTGCTGGACTCGGTCGAGATCGTCCTCGGCGACGTCCGGGACCCGGGCTCGGTCAACGGCCTGGTCAAGGGCACCGAGGCGGTCTACCACCTGGCCGCCCTGATAGCGATCCCGTACTCCTACCGGGCCCCGCACTCGTACGTCGACACCAACGTCACCGGCACCCTGAACGTGCTGGAGGCGGTGCGCCACCAGGAGATCCCGCGCCTGGTGCACACCTCCACCAGCGAGACGTACGGCACCGCGCAGACCGTGCCGATCACCGAGGACCACCCGATCAACACCCAGTCCCCGTACGCCGCCTCCAAGGCCGGCGGGGACCGGCTGGCCGACAGCTACCACGCCAGCTTCGAGACCCCGGTCGTCACCCTGCGCCCGTTCAACACCTTCGGCCCGCGTCAGTCGATGCGCGCCGTCATCCCGACCGTGATCGCCCAGGTCGCCGCCGGCGAGACCGAGATCACCCTCGGCGACCTGCGCCCGACCCGCGACTTCACGTTCGTCAAGGACACCGCGCACGCGTTCCGCACGGTCGGCACCGCTCCCGCCGAGACCGTGGTCGGCAGGACCTTCAACGCCGGCACCGGCGGCGAGATCTCGGTCGGCGACCTCGTCTCCCTGGTCGGCAAGCTGATGGGCGTCGACCTCCTGGTGAAGGAGGACGAGCAGCGCATCCGCCCGGCCAACTCCGAGGTCATGCGCCTGGTCGCGGACGCCACCCGGCTGCGCGAGGCCACCGGCTGGGCCCCCCAGTTCACCCTGGAGCAGGGCCTGGAGCAGACCATCGAGTTCTTCCGCGACCCGGCCAACCTGGCCCGCTACAAGACCGACATCTACAACGTCTGACCGCCGTAGCGATCAATGCCCGTCCTGGTAACCAAGGTTCGTGTCCTGCACATCCTTTCCGTGGGGGAAACACCATGCATGCAGTGATCCTGGCCGGCGGTAAGGGCGTCCGCCTCCGCCCGTACACCACCGCGCTTCCCAAGCCGCTCGTCCCGATCGGCGACCAGCACGCGATCCTGGAGATCGTGATGCGCCAGCTCGCCGCCGCGGGCTTCAAGACCGTCACCCTGGCCATCGGCCACCTCGGCCACATCATCCGCGCGTACGTCGGCAACGGCTCCCAGTGGGGGCTGCGGGTCGGCTACGCCGTCGAGGACAGCCCGCTCGGCACCATGGGCCCGCTGCTCACCATGCAGGACCGCCTGCCGGAGCACTTCCTGGTGATGAACGGCGACATCCTCACCGACCTGGACTTCGCCGGGGTGCTCAAGCACCACGAGGCGTCCGGGGCGCCGCTCACCATCGCCACCTACGCCCGTCAGGTGAAGATCGACTTCGGTGTGCTGACCGCCGAGTCCGGCAGCATCACCGGCTTCCAGGAGAAGCCGAGCATCGACTACCGCGTCTCGATGGGCGTGTACGGCGTGTCCCGTTCGGCACTCGCCAAGTACACCCCCGGCCTGCCGCTGGGCTTCGACGAGCTGGTGCTGGACCTGCTCGCCGCCAAGACCCCGCCCGCCGCGTACGACTTCGGCGGCTACTGGCTGGACATCGGCCGCCCGGACGACTACGACCGGGCGAACGCCGAGTTCTCGTCCATCCGACCGGTGCTGATGCCCTTCGAGTCGGCCGCCGCCGGCCAGGGCGTGGCGGAGCTGCCGATCCCGGCCGCCCGCACCGCCCCGGACGACACGGCCGAGGCTCCCGCCACCGCGGGCGCCCAGAGCGACGGACGGGCCGCGTGAGAATCCTGCTCCTCGGCGGCGACGGCTTCCTCGGCCGTCACGCCACCGCCGTCCTGCGGTCACTGCCCGGTGCCACCGTGCTGACCGCGGGCCGGCGGCCCGCCCACGACCTCCGGCTGGACCTGGCCACCGCCCAGGCCGGCCCGCTCGGCGAGGAACTCGCCGCGCTGGCACCCGACGTGGTGGTCAACTTCGCCGGCGCGGTGGCCGGCAGCGCGGTCAAGCTCGCCGAGGTGAACGCGCGCGGCCCGGCCGTGCTCTGCGAGGCGCTGCAGCTCGGCGCCCCGAAGACCCGGCTGGTGCACATCGGTTCGGCCGGCGAGTACGGCGTCTGTCCGGCGGGCAGCTCGCTGTCCGAGGACTCCGACGCCCGCCCGGTCGGCGTGTACGGCGCGACCAAGCTGGCCGGCTCCCTCGCGGTGGCCGGCTCGGCGCTGGACGCCGTGGTCCTGCGGGTGTTCAACCCGGTCGGCCCGGGGGCACCGGTGGGCTCGCTGCCCGGCCGGCTGGCCGCCGAGCTGCTCCGGGTGGCGCCCGAGGGCGCCGACGGCGTGATCACGGTCGGCGACCTCTCCGCCTACCGCGACTTCGTCGACGCCCGGGACATCGCCCGCGCGGTCGGCCTGGCCGCCGCCGCGGACCGTCCGCTCCCCCGGGTGCTCAACCTCGCCTCCGGGCAGGCCCGGCAGGTCCGGGCGATCGCGGACGGGCTGGCCGCCGCGGCCGGCTTCACCGGCCGGATCGACGAGAGCGGGGCGGGCTCCGAGCGCTCGGCCGCGGTCTCCTGGCAGCAGGCCGACGTGTCGGCCGCCGCCCGGGAGCTCGACTGGCACCCGGAGACGGACCTCGCCGACACCCTGCGCGACCTGTGGCTCAGCACCGCCCAGCCCGCCTCCCCACCGGTCGTCGCATGACCGGCGGGATCATCCCCGACGGCCGCCTGCTGGTGCCGCTGTACGTCCACCCCGCGGTGGACCCGGCGGCCTGGCAGGCGGTCGCCGCCGCCGACCCGGGCCGGATCGCCGCCGTCGTGCTCAACCTCGCCGACGGGCCCGGCGAGAACCCGGACAACGTCTTCGCCGAGGCCGCCGACCGACTCCGCGCGGCCGGAGTGCCATTGGTCGGCTACACCGACACCGACTACGGCCGCCGACCGCACGCGGCGGTGGTCGCCGACATCCTGACCTACCGTCAACGCCACGACATCACCGGCGTCTACCTCGACCAGGTGGCCACCCACCCGGGCGCCCTCGCGCACTACCGGCGGCTGGCCACGGCCGCGCGCGCGGCCGGCTGCGGCACCGTGGTCTTCGGCCACGGCGAGCACCCCGACCCGGGGTACGCCGAAGTCGGCCTGGCCGACCTGCTGGTCACCTTCGAGGGCGACTGGGACACGTACCGCGCGATGACGCTCCCGCTGTGGACCGGCCGCCACGCGGCCTCCCGCTTCTGCCACCTGGTGTACGACGTCCCCGCCGAACACGCCGAGGACGCCACCGCGCTGATCGCCGCCCGCCGGGCCGGCGTCGGCTGCGCCGTACCGGGCGCCGGGGAGAACCCCTGGCGCACCCTGCCCTACGGCCTGACCGCTGCTGAACTGACCTGACCCGATCCGGAGTTCGACTACCGTGAACCGCCGTACCCGGCTCCTGCCGGCCGCCATCACCATCGCCGCCGCCCTGCTGGCGACCTCGTGCAGCAGCTCAGGCTCGGACGACGACGGCTCCTCGGCCGACGGCTCCCCGAGCAGCCCGCCCGCGGCCACCGCCCCGACCACCCCGGACGGCAGCGCAACCCCGGGCACCCCGTCGGACGCCGGCACCACACCCCCGGCCCCCGGCACGCCCAGCGCCCCCGGCTCGCCCACCGCGCCCGCCGCCACCACGCCCCCGGGCGCCACCACCGCCCCGGGCACCCCCGGGACCCCAGGCGGAACTCCCGGCGGCACCACCGCCCCGCAGCCCGCCGGCGCCCGCTGGCAGCCCACCCCGGGCCTCGCCTGGCAGTGGCAGCTCGGCGGCACCGTCGACCAGTCCGTGGACGTCCCGGTCTACGACATCGACGGCTTCGAGAACGACGCCTCGGTGGTGGCCGCGCTGCACGCCAAGGGCCGCAAGGTGATCTGCTACATCAACGCCGGCTCCTGGGAGAACTTCCGCCCCGACTCCGCGGCCTTCGCCAAGTCCTTGCAGGGCTCCGACACCGGCTGGAAGGGCGAGAAGTGGTTCGACATCCGCAAGCTCGACCAGCTCAAGCCGCTGATGGCGGCCCGCTTCGACATGTGCAAGAGCAAGGGCTTCGACGCCATCGAGCCGGACACCATCGAGGCCTACAACCAGAACAGCGGTTTCCCGCTCACTCCTGACGACCAGATCAAGTACAACCGCATGCTGGCCCAGCTCGCCCACGAACGCGGCCTGGCCATCGGTCTGAAGAACGACCTCGACCAGATCCCGGCGCTGCTGCCGGACTTCGACTTCGCGGTCAACGAGGAGTGCTCGCAGTTCGACGAGTGCGACCGGGTCGCGCCGTTCGTCAAGGCAGGCAAGGCGGTCTTCCACGTCGAGTACAAGCTCGGCACGGACCAGTTCTGCGCCAAGGCCAAGTCGCTCGGCTTCAGTTCGATGCAGAAGAAGCTCGACCTGGACGCCTGGCGCAAGCCCTGCTGAGCACCGGCGCACCGGTTCTCGACGCACCGGTTTCCGTCGCGCGGGTGACCCTCGTCCGGGTCACCCGCGCGAGGATCACTTGACCGCCAGCCAGATGACGCCGCCCAACACGGCCAGCACGATGACGGCGACCAGCGCGATCACGCCGGTGCGGCCACCACCACCGCTGTTGCTGCGGCCGTAGGTGGAGACGGTGCCCGGCGCCTGCGGGGCCGCCGGGGTCTCGTCGACGAACGCCCGGAACATCTGGGTGCTGCCGGCGGGGTCGTAGTCGTTGTCAGCCATGGCACGGACTCTAACGAATCCGCCCACCTCACGGACACCCCGGACCCCTCCTGCGCGACCCCCACCACCCGGTCGCGCAACGGCGGTACGACATCCTCGTGAAGTCCGCCCGACACGCGGAATGCCGCCCAGTGCGATCCGGTTGAATCCGACCATGACCGGAAACCACAGCGACGCCCCGGGCCGGGTCCGCCTCGGCGCCTCCGACCTGTCCGTCTTCCCGCTCTCCCTCGGCGGCAACGTCTTCGGCTGGACGGCCGACGAGCAGCAGTCCTTCGCCGTCCTGGACGCCTACGCCGCGGCCGGCGGCAACTTCGTCGACACCGCCGACGTCTACTCGGCCTGGGCCCCGGGCAACACCGGCGGCGAGTCCGAGACCGTCCTCGGCAACTGGCTGCGCAGCCGCGGCAACCGCGACGACGTCGTGATCGCCACCAAGGTCGGCATGCATCCCGAGGCCGGCGGTCTGGGCGCGGCCAACATCAAGGCCGCGGCTGAGGGTTCGCTGCGCCGCCTGGGCGTCGAGCGGATCGACCTGTACTACACCCACCGGGACGACGACACCCCGGTCGAGGAGTTCGTCACCGCACTGGACGAGCTGGTCCGCGAGGGCAAGGTCGCCGCGGTCGGCGCCTCCAACATCGGCGCCGAGCGGCTGTCCGAGGCGCTGGCCTTCGCCGACCGCGAGGGCCTGGCCAAGTACGTCGCCGTCCAGCCGCACTACAACCTGGTCTCGCGCGGCACCTTCGAGGGCCCGCTGGCCGACGTGGTCGCCGAGCACGGCCTCGCCACCGTCCCGTACTACGCGCTCGCCTCCGGGTTCCTCACCGGCAAGTACCGCCCCGGCGGCCCCGGCGTCGACAGCGCCCGCTCCGAGGGCGCCGCCCGCTACCTGGACGACCCGCGCGGCCCGAAGGTGCTGGCAGCCCTGGACACCGTCGCCGGGGAGCACGGCGTCGCCCTCGCCACGGTCGCCCTCTCCTGGCTGGCCGGGCGGCCGACGGTCGCCGCCCCCATCGCCAGCGCCCGCACCGTCGAGCAGCTCCCGCCCCTGCTGGCAGCCACCACGCTCCGACTCACCCCCGAACAGACCGCCCTCCTCGACGCCGCCTCCGCCTGACCCCGCCCCACCCGCAGGCTGCGAACCCGCCCCCACCCGGGCCCGTTCGCAGCCTGCGCCCGTTCCCGGCGAACCCCGCCCGGTTGGGAACGCCGTCCGCAGTGATCAGACTTGGTCCACGAACGACCTGACGCGGAGCGGGACTTCAACGCCGAATCCACCACGGCGGCGGCATCGCCGGGAATCCCGCCCGGGACGGGCTCTTCGACGACGAGGACCGGAAGAAGTACGCGCGCCCGGCCCTCGATTCCGCAGACAATCCGGGCCCGGGCGGTAACACCCGCAGGATGACCGTCGGCCCCGCCGATCTGAGGGCCCGCGCCGGCACCGTCGACGAAATCCGGGCGATTTTCCGGGCGGTCGGCGAATCGGCCCGGAAAAGGACGGCCAACGCGCTTGGCGCACCGGCCCATTGGCAGATCGGGCCCGAACTGCGCACCCGATGTATCCGCGGGGACGACCAGGTGGCCACGGTCACGCTTCGGGCCCCCGACAGCGGCGTGCCGTCGGGGGCCCAGTGCGCCCCGGCGCTACGGCCGCCCGAAGTGGGTCGGGTAGTAGCCCGAGTTGAGAGTGGAGACCCGAACCGTCTTGCCGGGCCGGGGCGCCTCGACGAACTTGCCACCGCCCAGGTAGATCCCCACGTGGTGGATCCCGGAGGCCCGGCCGCTGTCCGACCAGAACACCAGGTCGCCGCGGCGCAGCTGCCCCGCGCTGATCGGCGTGGTGGCCGCGTACTGGTCGTCGGCCACCCGCGGCAGGCTGATCCCGCTGCGCCGGTAGGCCTGCTGGACGAGCCCCGAGCAGTCGTAGCCTGACGGGCCGTTGCCGCCCCAGACGTACGGCTTGCCCAGCTGGGCGAGCGCGTAGTCGATGGCCGCCTCCATGCTGCCGGAGGCCGGTGCCTGGTCCGCCGACGGCGTGGCCGCGGGCCGGGCGGGAGTGGGATCAGCGCCGCCGCCGGACTGGCCGGTGCGGCTCGCGTAGACGTCGTAGTGGCTGGTCCACCGCCACTCGCCGCTGCCGTTCTTGAACCAGTACTTCGACCCGTCCCAGCCCTGGCGCAGTCCGGAGGAGGAAGCGGAGGAGGCCGAACCGTTGGACACGGCGGCCGCCTTGCCACTGGCACCGCCCGAGCCGCCCGAGCCGCCGGACTGGCCGGTGCGGCCCGCGTAGACGTCGTAGTGGCTGGTCCACCGCCACTCGCCGCTGCCGTTCTTGAACCAGTACTTCGACCCGTCCCAGCCCTGCTTCCCGGCCGCGGCGTGCGCGGACCCGGCACCGGCCGTCAGGCCGACCACGCCGGCGCCCGCCAGCACGGTGGTTGCCAGGCAGGTACTTCGCACGGCGCGGTGTATTCGGCTGCCGCCGGTCCCCGCCGCGGGGCGGGCGGTGCGCGGCCGGGCCGCGCAGTTCGGGCAGCCGCACCCCGCGATCGCGGGGATGCTGCCGGTGCTCTCCTCGAAGCCGATCAGGCCCCGGTCGAGGGCGGCGTCGAAATCGGCGTCGAGGTCGAGGCCGGGATCGGCGTACGCGCCGGTGGCTATCCTCATGCGGGTCGTCCTTCCTTCCGCCCGGCCCGTGCGGCCGGGGGCGGTACCGAGGCGGCCACTCCGGCCGGGGCGACGAAGGCGACCAGCAACTGCTCCATCAGCGCACTGCGGGCGGCCTCGTCCAGTTCGTGGGCGGTGGCGCGCTCCAGCCGCCGGACGGCGAGCGCCGCCGCCTCGACCGCGTCGTCCACCAGCACCGTCCGCAGGCCCGCGTCCAGGTCGGCCAGCCGGCGGCGGCGCATCGACTCGGCGACCTCGGGCGCGTAGTCCAGCGCCAGCGGCTGCGCCGAGTAGACCTCCAGGCCCGCCGGGGCGACCTCAGCGGCCAGTGCTCTGGTCAGCTCGTCGGCGAACCACTGCCCGTCACGCAGCGCGGGCCCGGGCGCCGCGTTGCTGTCGCACGGCAGGATGGACGCGGTGCGGGTGAGTACCGCCTGGACCTGCTCGCGCAGGTAGCTCTCGTGGTCCTCGATCGCCAGCAGCGCCCGCGCGGTGTCCTTGACCCGCCAGACGATCAGCAGCCGGACGACGATCGGCGTGCCGGTCCGGTCGACCGCCTTGACCGGCTCGCTGCGCCAGTGCCGCAGTCGCACGTCCACCCGGCGCCGGCGCAGCAGCGGGTTGACCCAGACCAGGCCGGTGCGGCGGACGGTGCCCCGGTAGCGGCCCCAGCGGGTCAGCACCCGGGTCTCGCCGCCCGCGTTGGCCAGCAGCCCGGCAAGCGCGAACACCACGAGCAGGCCGACCGCGCTGACCGCGGCGACCGACTTGGCGTCCACCTCGGCCTGGCCGCTCGCCTGCGCGGCGGCGCTGCGCAGGTCGGGCAGCGCGTCCCAGTACGGGATGACGCCGTCGCGCAGCAGCATCAGCAGCACGCCGGCCACGCCGACCAGCACCACCAGCAGGGCGATCCAGCCGGGCAGGGCGGTGGCGCCGTGCTCGCGGACCGCCTGGTCGGCGCGCGGGGGGCGGCGGGAGGTGGCGGCCGCGGGGGCGCCGACCTGGATGGCTTCCGGGATCTCGGCGGTCTCCGGGGCGGCCGCCTCCAGCGGATCGCGCAGGTCGGCGGAGGCGCCGGAGGCCGGGCCGGGGACGACGACCAACGGAGTGGTCGCGGGGCCGCCGTCGACCGGGCCGAGCAGCTTGGCCGTCTTGGCGGCCGTGACGGTGGCTGTGGCGGTGGCCAGCGGGCTGGCGCCGGAGGCGGAACGTTCCGGCAAGGCCGGTGGGAGCGCCTTGGGCAGGTGGTCGGGTCGCTGCGAAGAATCGCGGGTGACGTCCATGCACGGATCCTCGGGGTCGGTGTGTCGCGCAACGGGCGGCCCGGATCTGACGGGCAGTGCCAAGATCAGGCTAAGTTCATACGTCATCAAATGCGACATTTGAGGTGAGGTGTGTCGACATTTGCTGACGAATCGTCCGAAGCCGACCTGACGCGCAGGCACATGAATGGATGGTCGGGATGGTTCAGCGCAGGTCAGCGCCGCCGGACACCGCCATCACGGGCGAACACCCGGCGGGTGATCAGCCCGATGGCGGCGAGCACCAGCAGGCCACCGGCGACCCCACCGCGCCAACCGCTCGCGGTGGACCGCGCGGCCGCCGCCTGCGAGGCCTCCGCGGCCGCCCCCACGGGCGACGCACTGGGCGGCGCCGGCAGCTGCCCGGCACTCTCCCCGGCGGACCCGAGCGGTTCGGCCGCCACCGGCGTCGATGACGGTGACAGTGACGGAGGCGATGACAGGGGCGGTGGCAGTGACGGTGACGGTGACGACGCCACGACGCCGACGGCCGCCCGGGACGGACTGGCGCCCAGGGACGGAACGGTACGGAGCGTCGGAGGGACGGAACCGGCGGAGGTGGTGGTGGGGGCGGTCGGGACGGTCGGGGTGACTGAAGCAGCGGACGGCCCGGCCGCTGCCGGAACGGCAATCGGCAGCACGCCCACCGGCACCGGTGCGAGCACGGACGCATCGGGCGCCGCCCCCACAACCGGGCTCGGCGACGAGGTGACCGGGATCGAAGGCGTGGACGGGAACGTGGACGCGGGCGTGGGCGACATCGCGGGACGGGACGGTACGGAGGAGGCCACCGGCGCGGAAGCACCGGCCGAGGGCAGCACCGGCACCGCCACGCTCGGACTCGGCCCGATCGGCACCGAAGCCGACGCCGACGGGCTCGGCACGGTTGCCACGGTCGACACCGAGGCCGCGGGGCTGGGCCGCACGGGAACCGACGCCCCCGAACTCGGCACCGCGGAAGTCGACGCCGACGCCGACGGGCTCGGCACGGTCGGCACGGTCGACACCGAGGCCGCGGGGCTGGGCCGCACGGGAACCGACGCCCCCGAACTCGGCACCGCGGAAGTCGACGCCGACGCCGACGGGCTCGGCGCCGCCGCGACGCGCACCGGCACCGCGTCCGCCGCCGCCCCGTTCCCCGCCAGGTCGGTCGCCGTGACGACCAGCCACTGCTGCCCGTCCGTCAGGTCCCGGTTGGCGGTGCAGGTCCAGCTGCCGTCGAGGGCCGCCGTCGCCCCGCACAGCACCGTCCGCTCGCCCGAGACCGAACCCAAGGCCGAACCCGAGGCCGAAGCCGGCCCCGAGGCCGCCGAGCCGCCCGCCCGCGCCGTGACCAGCACCTTCGAGCCCGGCTCGGCCCGCCCGGTGAACGTCGGCCGACTGACCCGCAGGGTCTCCCCGGCGGCCGGCGAGCCGAGCACCGGCTTGTCCGGCGGGACGGTGTCGACGACCAGCACGACCGCCTGCCCGGCCGTCCGGTTCCCGGCCGCGTCGACCGCGACGGGGGTGAGCAGGTGGCGCCCGTCCACCAGGTTCTCGACCGGCAGGCAGGACCACTGGCCGTCCGCCCGGACGGCGCTGCGGCACAGTTCGGCGGCCTGGTCGGTGACCGCGACGGTGCTGCCCGCCTCGCCGGTGCCGGTGAGCTGGATCCCCGGGTCGTTGGTGTACTCCGGGAGGGTGAGGACGGGCGCTGCGGGCGGCGCCGTCTTCACGGTGACCCGGACGGCCTCGCCGCGCAGCACCACACCACCGCTGGTGATCTCGACCGGGGTGAGGGAGTGCGGGCCCGCGGTGAGCGCTTCACCGGGCCGGCAGGACCAGCCGCCGCCGCGCTCGACCCGGGCCCGGCAGGCCGTGGCGTCACCGTCCCGGATCTCCACCGAGGCGCCGGCGACCGCTCCGTCGCCGTGGACCCGCGGACGGGCTTCGGCGAGGACGGCGCCGTCGACGGGTTCGGCGATCTCGGGCCGGGCGGCGCCGACGGTCAGTTTGATCCGCTGGTCGGTGACCTGCCCGGAGTCGGCGAAGCCGCCGGAGGGGACGAGTTGGCTGGCGTCGCGGGCGATCCGCAGCCGGGCCCAGGTGTCGCCGGAGCCGGCGCCGGTCGGGACGGTCCATTCCAGGGTCGCGGTGTCGGCGCCGGCCGGGATCTCGGTCTGCACCCGCTCGGCGGGGTCGAAGCGCCCGCTGTGGTCGAAGTCGATCCAGCCGGCCAGGGTCGCGGGCTGGTCGCCGACCGCCACCGGGACGGTGAGCCGGTAGTAGCGGCCGATCGCGGCCTCGGTGGGGAAGCCGATCGACGGGTCGGCGCCCTGGTACTCGCCGCGGCCGGGCTGGAGCTTGGGCGGCGGCGGGCTGGCGAAGACGCTGCGCCGGCCGGCTCCGTGGTCGAGCTGGACCAGCGGCTCGCCGGTCGGCCGGTCGGCCGTGCCCCGGTCGTCGGCGGACCGGGGGCGGGTGCGGTGCGCAGCGTTGGCGGCGTCCGCGCCGAGGAACAGGTCGGAGAGCACGTGCGAGGCGTTGCCGTAGTTCTGCGGGGCGGTGCCGAGGTCCTCGTCGACGGTGACGGTGTAGGCCTGGCGCAGGACGGGCGGGGCGGTGGTGCTGCCGGCCCGGGCGGTGGAGCGCTGCTCGATCCGGAAGACCGCGGTGCGCAGGGTGCCGACGAGTTCCAGGGTGCCCTCGGAGGCGGAGCCGGCCGCGCCGTCGGAGCTGCCGTCGGCTCCGACGGGCGCGAGGGCGTTGGCGTCGACCGTCCAGCCGGGCCAGTCGGTGCGGTTGACCAGGGTGGGGGCGGCGGGTGAGCCGCCGGTGAGGGTCAGCCGGGCCGCGGTGCTGGTGGTGCCCGACTTCCCGGTGGCGAGCGCGACCAATCCGCTGAGGTGCAGCCGGGGGTTGCGGACCGGTCGGGAGAAGGCGAGCCGGAGCGTTCCGACGGTGCGCCAGGATCCGTCCGTCTGCGGGCGGTTCTCGGTGACGCTGAAGGTCTGCGCGGGGTTCCCGGGGTGCATTCCGTCCGTGTACGGCCCGGCCGCACGCCCCCCGCCGGGGCGGTCGGCCAGTTCGCCGGCCGCGGCGGCCACCTCGGTACCCGGGGTGGCGGCGAATTCGAGCTGGACGGAGAGGCCGGAGGGCAGGACCGCCCGGTGCTCCCCCGACCAGGCGTCAGGGGACTGCTGGGCCACCGAGCGTGGGGCGTTCCAGCCGGTCAGCAGCCCGGCCACGAGGACGGTCAGGGCGACGGCCGTGCGGGGAAACTGTCGGCCCATCCGGCTCTCCTTCGCGGTCGGCTGCCGGGGTGCCGGGCAGCCTGGGCACAAGATCTGACAAAAAGGAATCACGATCCTGAGCCGGTCATACTGCGACACCTGGGCTTATAGCCGGGTCCCACCCGTTTGGCGGTCATCCGAGCGACAGGACGGGATATACCCGAAACAGATGCATTTCATCCATTAGGCCCGCAATCCAGAACGGACCAGGCACCCGGCGCCCTGTCCGGGCCCGGAAACGGGAGAAGCCCCCGGCCGGTGGCCGGGGGCTTCTCGCTGGTGCGCTCAGCAGGATTCGAACCTGCAACCTCTTGATCCGTAGTCAAGTGCTCTATCCGTTGAGCTATGAGCGCAAGGAACGGGCGAACCCGATCTTGCGGAGATTGGTGCGCTCAGCAGGATTCGAACCTGCAACCTCTTGATCCGTAGTCAAGTGCTCTATCCGTTGAGCTATGAGCGCTCGCCCTGATGAACGGTGCCAGCGGGGCGGTGCGGGGACAACATTACATGACCTGCGACGCGGGACGAAATCGATTGCTCCCTCCCTCCGGGCCGACCCCCTGGAGGCCGCTCGGGGCCCCCGACGGGCCCGGCCCGCGGGACAGGTCGGGGAGGCGGGTGGCGGGGTGGGCCCGGAACCTCCCCGGGGATGGGGAAAGCCCCGCCGACAAGATCGTCGACGGGGCTTTCCGGCTGCGGAGGCTGAGGGATTTGAACCCTCGATCAGGAATAACCCCGAAACCGCATTAGCAGTGCGGCGCCATAGACCGGACTAGGCGAAGCCTCCTCCACAGGGACCACGTCCGCGTGAGCGGACCCGTTCCGTGTGCCTGAGATGATGCCACAACCGTGGGGCTCGGCACCAACCACCGCCCACGTTACTAGGCGGGTCGACCCCGCCGCAAAGAAGAATGAGATACTGCCGTCTCCGGAGGAGCTGCCCTGAGCCGAGGAGACCTGTCGACGTGAGCAGCAGGCCGATCCGAGGCGCTGCTCGCCTCGCCGCCATACTCGACGCCCTGCCCGACGCGTTGTTGCTGGTGAACAGCAACGGCACCGTCGTGGACGCCAACAGCGCAGCCGTCCAGGCGCTCCAGACGCCCGGCACCTCGCTGGTCGGCATGGGCGTGCTGGACCTCCTGCCCGAGTTCGACCCCAGCCGGATCCCCGGCTCGATGCGCCCGGCCGCCCGCGACGGCGACGAACCCGACCGCCCGGTCCGGATGACCGCCCGGCGCACCGACGGCACCAGCTTCCCGGTCGAGGTCTCCGGCAACGACTTCCCCGACGACGGCACCGGCGAGGGCCGCGGCTACGGACTCACCTCGTACGACTCGTACCGCGAGCGCTCCCGCCCGTCCTCCGCGAGCGACCTGCTCCTGCTGCTGGTCCGCGACCTCTCCAGCCGGCTCGGCGTCGAGGCCGAGCTGCGCCGCCAGCACAAGCAGACCGAGATGATCCTGCGCGCCGCCGCCGAGGGCGTGCTCGGCGTCGACCTCGAAGGCCGCTGCGTGCTGGTCAACCCTGCCGCCGCGCACATCCTGGAGTACCGGGCGAGCGAGCTGGGCGGGCGCGAACTGCACCCGCTGATCCAGCACTCCCGGGCCGACGGCACACCGCTGGCGCTGGAGGAGTCCGCGCTGCTGGACACCCTGACCTCCGGACGCAAGCACCGGGTGCGCGGCACCGTGCTGTGGCGCAAGGACGGCCGCCCGGTCACCGTCGACCTCACCACCGCGCCGGTGCGGGACGGCGACCAACTGGTCGGCGCGGTGATGACCTTCACCGACCGCAGCCGCGAACTCGCCCTGGTCGCCCGCAACGAACACCTCACCGCCGTCCTGGAGAGCGAACTCGGCGGCGCGCTGACCGCGCTGAACCAGCGGCTGGACGCGCTCGCCGCCGACCCGGCCGGGCAGCTGTGGCCGGAGGCCAACTGGACGCTGCGTCGGCTCGCCGACGAGTGCCGCCGGTTCAGCCGGCTGATCGACGGCGTGCTCGCGCACCAGCGCTCCGAGGCCGGCGAGACCGGCGAGACCGCCCCGGCGGACGGCCCGGACGCGAAGGACGGCAAGGACGGCAAGGACCGCCGCAAGCCGACCGAGCGGCGGGTGCCGGTCGCCCTGGACAAGGTGGTCCGACGGGCCGTCGAGGCGGCCGGCGAGCTGGTCGGCCCGGGCCGGGTGCGGTTCTCGGTGCACGCCGCCGCCGTCGAGGTGATCGCCGACGAGCGCCGGCTCGCCCAGGCGCTGGCCCACCTGGTCGCCGACGTCAGCGGCATCGGCCTCGCCCTGGACGCCCCGACCGCCCCCTCCCCCGGCCTGGCCGCCCCCGGCGCGCCCGCCGCGCTGCCCTCCGGCGGCGAGCCGCCTACCGTCGTCCTGGCCGCCGCCCAGCGCGGCGAGGTCGCCCGGGTCGAGATCCGCGGGCCCGGCCTCGGCGGCAGCCCCGTCCACCTGCCGATAGCCCGCGCGGTGGTCGAGCGCCACGGTGGCGTGCTCCAGCCGCACGAGCTGCCCGGCAAGGCCGGCACCACGTACGTCGTCGAGCTGCCGTTGGACCCGGCCGCCGCGAAGGCCGCCGCCGAGCGCGCGGCCGCCGAGGGCCGCTCCGACCGGCCCAAGGAAGGCGACAGCGCCGTCCTGCCCAACCTGCCGGGCATCCCGCAGCTGCCCAGCAGCGACGAAGCCCCCGAGCCGGTCGCCGACGGCGGCGAGCAGCCCGACCGCGAGACCCCGGCCGCGGCCGCGGAGGCGGAGCAGCCCGCCGAGGAACCCGCCGCCGAGCGGCGCGGCCGCCGAGGCCGCCCCGCCGCCGAGGAACCGGCGCCGCCGACCCGGACCGCCCCCAGCGCCCCCGCCGACCAGTGGCCGAACGCCCCCGCCCGGATCGAACGGGCCGTCCCCGAACAGTGGAACGGCACCGGCAACGACCCCGCGTACGGCCGCCAGGGCCTGGCCGGTCCGGACGGCGCGCAGCGCGACCCCTGGGGCAAGGACGACGGCCGCTCCGGCCCCGCCTACGCCGTCCCCGTCGAGGGCGAGCGCCCGCAGCAGCACCGGACCGGCGGGCGCGAACCGCTCGCGCTCGGCCCCGGCACCGGTGCCGCCCCCGCCGACGGCACCCCGGCGGGCGGCACGCCCGCCGCGGAAGGCGCCCCGGCCGCCGACGGCGCCGAGGCCAAGCCCCGCCGGCGCCGCGCCCTGCCCTCCACCGAGGACTCCTCCGGTGGCTTCGCCCTCCCCGGCGCCACCGACACCCCGGTGTACCCCGGCCTGGAGCACGCCCTGCCGACCGGCCCGGCACCCGCGCAGCCCGAGCCCGCCGCCCCACCGACCGGCCGCCGTCGCCGGCTGGCCGTGCCGCCCGGCCCCGGCCAGGAGGCCCCGGCCGCGCCGTCCGACCAGGCCCCGCAGGAGGACCGGCCCGCGCCCGGCGGCCCCGCCGCGCTGCCGGCCGCCCGCCCGGCGCTGCCCGCCGCCGAGGACCCGTCCGGCCCGCGCCCGGTCGGCACCGGCCTCGCCGAACTCGCGCCGCCGCGCCCGCTCGGCGGTTCGCCGACCCCCGCCGCCGGGCCGCAGCCGCCCGTCCCGGCCGAGGCCAGGACCGCCCCGCGCCCGATGGCCGAACTGCCCGCCGCCGCCGGCGACCGGACCGAGGAGCAGCCGCCGGCCATGGCCGGCCCGAACGGCTCGACCGGCGAGGGCGGCAGCGCCCGTCGGCTGCTGGTCTGGCCCGAGCCCGATCCGGCCACCCGGCAGGCCCTCCAGGAACGCGGCTACCGCCCGGTGATCGTCCGCTCCCGCGAGGAGGTGGACGCCCAGGTCGCCGGCTTCCCCGCAGCGCTCTTCGTCGACCCGCTGACCAGCCCGATCACCCGCACCGCGCTGCAGTCGCTGCGCACCGCCGCGCTCAACAGCCGCGTCCCGGTGCTGGTCACCGCCGGTCTCGGCCAGGCCACCCGGGACGCCGCGTACGGCGCCGACCCGGCCGTGCTGCTGCGCGCCCTCGCGCCGCGCGACGGCGAGCACCACGCCCCGCGCGTCCTGCTGGTCGAGGGCGACCCGGACATCGCCGCCGCCATGATCAGCAGCCTGGAGCGGCGCGGCATGCACGTCGAGCACGCGGTGGACGAGAACGACGCCGTCGCCCGGGCCAGCAGCGTGCAGCCCAACCTGGTGGTGATGGACCTGCTCCAGATCCGCCGCCGCCGGGTCGGCCTGCTGGACTGGCTGCGCGCCAACGACCGGCTGCACCGCACCCCGCTGGTGGTCTACACCTCGGTGGACCTCGACCCGCGCGAACTGCCCCGGCTGCGCACCGGCGAGACCGTGCTGTTCCTCGCCGAGCGCTCGACCAGCGCCGACGTCCAGTCCCGGATCGTCGACCTGCTCGGGCGGATCGGCGCGATGGGCGAGGCGGGCGTCGCCGCGGCGGGCTGACCGCGCCCTGACGCCGAGGGCCCGGCGAGATCCGCACGGCACGCGCCGAGGGCCGGCCACCCCGCTGGAACGGGGGGTGGCCGGCCCTCGGCGGTCGGGCGGACGGCTACTCCTTGCCGAGCACCGTCACGTCCAGCTCGTCCGCCGCGTAGCTGGCGCGGATCACCTTCTTGTCGAACTTGCCGACCGAGGTCTTCGGCACCGACTCGACGATCGACCAGCGCTCCGGCAGCTGCCAGGAGGCGATCCGTCCGGCCAGGAAGGCCCGCAGCTCGCTCAGCCCGGCCGTGGCACCCGGGCGCAGCACGACCGTGGCCAGCGGGCGCTCGCCCCACTTCTCGTCCGGGACGGCGACCACGGCGGCCTCGGCCACCTCGGGGTGGGCCATCAAATGGTTCTCCAGTTCGACCGAGGAGATCCACTCGCCGCCGGACTTGATCACGTCCTTGGCCCGGTCGGTGAGGGTCAGGTAGCCGTCGGCGGTGATGGTGCCGACGTCGCCGGTGCGCAGCCAGCCGTCCTCGGAGAACTTGTCGTCCGGCCGGAGCGGGTCCTGCCCGGCACCGCCGTAGTAGGCCCCGGCGATCCACGGGCCGCGCACCTCCAGCTCGCCCGCCGCGACGCCGTCGTGCGGCATCCGCTCACCGGACGGGCCGACCAGCCGGGCCTCGACGGAGGCCGGGAAGATGCCCTGGGTGACCCGGTAGGGCCACTCCTCCTCCGGGGTGAGGCCGCCGGGCGGCTGGGCGAAGGAGCCGAGCGGCGAGGTCTCGGTCATGCCCCAGGCGTGCAGCACGCGGATGCCGTGGCGCTCCTCGAAGCCCTTCATCAGCGAGGGCGGGCAGGCGCTGCCGCCGATGACCACCATGCGCAGGCTGGAGGTGTCGTAGTCGCCCGCGTCGAGCTCGTCCAGCAGGCCGCTCCAGATGGTCGGGACGGCGGCGCCGACGGTGGGCCGGACGGCGGCGATCATCTCGGCCATCGGCTTGGGCTGGAGGAAACGATCCGGCATGAGCAGGTTGGCGCCGGACATGAAGGCGGCGTGCGGGATGCCCCAGGCGTTCACGTGGAACATCGGGACCACCGGCAGCGCGGTGTCACGCGGGGTGAAGGCGAAGTTGTCGCCGGTGTTGACCTGGAGGCAGTGCAGGTACACCGAGCGGTGGCTGTAGAGCACGCCCTTCGGGTCCCCGGTGGTGCCGGAGGTGTAGCAGAGCACGGCGGCCTCACGCTCGTCGAGGTCGCCGCGCCACGGGTAGGCGGTGGGCCGGCCCGCGATCAGCTCCTCGTAGTCGTGCACGGTGCCCGGGAAGCCGGCCAGCAGCGAGCGGTCGCCGGGGCCGTTCACCACGATGTGCCGGAGCGTCGGGGCGAGGTCCGGCAGGACGGCGGCGAGCAGCGGGAGCACGCTGCCGTCCACGATCACCGCGTGGTCGGCGGCGTGGTTGACGATGAACGAGAGCTGGTGGGCGGGCAGCCGCAGGTTGAGCGTGTGCAGCACGGACCCCATCGCGGGGACGGCGAGGTAGGCCTCCAGGTGGACCGAGTTATTCCACATCAGGGTCGCGACCCGGTCGTCCCCGGTCACCCCCAGTTCGTCGCGGAGCGCGTGGGCGAGCTGCGCGGCCCGCGCCCCCACCTCGGCGTACGTCCGCACGACCGGCCCGGTGCCGTCCCAGGTGGTGACGGTGGACCGGCCGTGGATGGTGGACCCGTGCTCAAGAATCCGGGCGACGGTGAGCGGGACGTCCTGCATCGTGCTGAACACGGGTCCTCCTTGACCTGGCGGCACTGGCGGCTGCGCCTGCGGCACCTACCGGGCGGTAATGCGCGCGGACGTGCCCGATTGTGCCGCCCCGCCCCGCCCGCTGTCAGTATCCCGGCCCCGTTGCCCGCATCACGGATCGGCGACGCGTCAGCCCGCGGTCGGGCCGTCGACGTGGTTGCGGTCGATCGTGAGGGCGGCGCCGCCGTAGGTCTCCTCGACGTTGCCGCGGTACTGGTGGACGCGCTGGTGGTAGCCCCAGAGGTCGGAGCCTAGGGCGCCGGAGTCGGCGGTGTCGGCCCGGTCGTCCCAGCGGGCGTACCAGAGGGCGTCGGGCAGCGGGAAGCTGCCGGCCCGGGCGGCGGCGGCCAGGTCGGCGATGCCGGAGTCGAGGCTGGAGTAGAAGCCGGAGCGGTAGCCGGCGGCGTGCAGGGCCTGGGTCCAGCCGACGGCGAAGTCGACCACCGCCTGGCCGCAGGCGGGGTCGCGCATCGGGTAGGCCTCGATGTCGAGGTAGACCGGGCCGCCCTTGCCGAATCCGAGCGAGCCCATCGCGTGGACGGCTTCGGTGGCCTCGTCCCGGCCCTGCTCGACCGCGTGGGCGGGGTCGATCCGGCGCGGCTTGTTGCCGAGTTCGCTGCACGGCGCCTGGAGCCCGACGTGGGCCGGGAGGAAGCGCCAGCCCAGTGCGCGGGCCTGGCGCACCCACTCGGCGGTGAGCCGGGGCTGGCCGCAGCCGCGCTGGGCGCCGCTGACGTAGATGCCGAGCGCGCCGTACGGGGAGACCCCGTGCCAGGCCCGCAGGGTGTCGAGGGGCGGCGCGGTGCAGGCGTCGAAGGCGGGGCCGGTGAAGTCGTCGTGGATCCTGGGCGGGCCGAACCGGTCGGGCAGGGTGAGGGCCCGGATGCGGGGGAGGGCGGCGGCCCCGGCGCTCACGCCCGTCCCGTCGGTGGCCAGCAGGAGCACGAGGGAGGCGGCGAGCAGGGCCACGGGGCGGAGATAGCGCACCCGCCCTTGCTACTGACGGACCATCGGACGAATGCGGCAACCACGCCGGGCGCACCGGGAGAGCCCACCCTTTCGGCCGCACCCGTCCACATCCGTCCCGATAGTTGTAACGAGCTTGCCCGTTCATCACTCCTTACGGCAAACTCGCCCATATGCCCACCTCCCATCCCAGCGAAACCACCGCCCCGATGCCGGCTGCCGCCGTCGCCGAGGCGCTTGCCATGCCGCCCGCCCCCCAGGGCGAGCCCGCCGGCGAGCGGGGCAGCTGGCGACGAGGCGGGGCACCCGGCTCCACGGCACCGCCCGACGCGCCCCCCGGTCGGCCCACCGGCCGACTCCCGAAGGTCCTGCGGCGCCCGGAGAGGATCCCGGCGCCGCTTCTCTGTCTGACCGCGATGTTCCTGGTGCAGACCGGGATCGCCCTGTCCAAGCCGCTGTTCGGCCCGCTCGGGGTCAGCGGCACCACCTTCCTGCGGCTGGGCTTCGCGGCGGTCATCCTGCTCGCCGTCACCCGGCCCCGGCTGCGCGACAAGCGCCCGCGCGACCTCGCCGCGGCGGCCCTGCTGGGCGTGGCCTCGGCCGGGATGACCTTCCTGTTCGCCGGGGCGATCGACCGGCTGCCGATGGGCACCGCCGCGACCATCGAGTTCCTCGGCCCGCTCGCGGTCGCCCTGGTCTTCGCCCGGCGTGCCAGCCACCTGCTCTGGGCGCTGCTCGCCGCCGGCGGCGTCGTCCTGCTGACCCTGCTCGGCGAGGGCGGCGACGGGGGCGGGCTCGACCCGGTCGGACTGCTCTACGCCTTCGGGGCGGCCGCCTGCTACGCCGCGTACATCCTGTTCACCGACAAGGTCGGCGCCGCCTTCCAGGGCTTCCAGGGCCTGGCGGTGTCGATGACGGTCGGCGCGCTCGCCCTGGCGCCGTTCGGACTCGGCCAGGCCTGGGACGGGCTGACCGCGCCCGGCGCCTCGCCGCTGGGGCTGCTGGCCGCGGTGGCCGGGGTGTCGCTGCTGCTGCCGGTGATCCCGTACGCGCTGGAGATGACCGCGCTGCGGCGGATGCCGCAGCGGGTGTTCAGCGTGCTGGTCAGTCTGGAGCCGGCGGTCAGCGCGCTGGTCGGCCTGGTGGTGCTCGGCCAGCTGCTGGGCGTGCCGCAGCTGGCCGGGATCGGCTGTGTGGTGGCGGCCAGCGTGGGAGCCACGCTGACCGGGCGGCGGTAGGGCAGCACGGTCGGTCCAAGGGCCGGGCCCTTGGACCGTCAGGTCGTCACGGCCACAGCAGGGTGCGCGACCACTCCGGGGTCCGGACCGGTCCGGTGCGGGTGTAGCGCAGCCGGACGTGCCGGCGCTGCGCGTCGCCCTGCCAGTACTCCACCTCGTGCGCCCACAGGGTGTAGACCGCGTGCCCGGCCGCGACGGCGTCCGGGGTGGCCTCCAGGCGGCGGCGGGCGACGGCGACGGCCTCGTCGTACTCGGCGAGCGAGGCCATCGGCTCGCTCTGCCGCCCGACCAGCGCGCCGACCCGGGCGTCCGGGGAGCGGGTGGCGAACTCGGCGGCGGCGACCAGGTCGGCGGCCCGCTCGACGGTGCCGCGGACCCGTACCTGGCGGCCCAGCTGGGGCCAGTAGACGGTCAGCGCGGCGGCCGGGTGGTCGGCCAGCTGGCGGCCCTTGGGGCTGTCGGCGGCGGCGGAGAAGACCCAGCCGGTGCCGGCCGCGTCGACGTCGCGCAGCACCAGCACCCGGGCGTCCGGCAGGCCGTCCGCGTCGACCGTGGAGAGGGTGACCACCTGCGGGTCCGGCACGCCGGCGGCCAGCGCGGTGGCGAGCCAGTCCACGAACAGCGGGCCGGGCTCGGCGGGCGCGGCCTCGGCGTCGAAGGTCGGCAGCGGGCGGGCCATCGGCGGGCGGCCGAGCAGCAGCTCGGGCACGGACTTCGGCTCGGGCCGGTGCTCCGCCGGCTCCCGGCGGGCGTCCGGCCCGGATCGCGGATCCGGCTCCGGTGCAGGCCAGGCCTCGCCCGGGCCGGTCAGGCCCTCCTCCTCCGCCGCCATCGCGCGCCCTCTCCTCCGGTTGCCGCGGTCGCCGCCCCGGCCGGGCCGTCCTTCCCGGGCCCGGGCACGTGGTGCGCTGTCGGAGCGCAACCGTACCGCCGAACACCGACGGCTCCGGGCGCGGGCCCTCGCTGGACGCGTCCGGGCCGTCCGGGCCGGCCTCGACGGGCGGTCCCGGGCGGTGTCGGCGGCGACGGGCAGCCGGCGACGAGCGGGCCCGGGCGGTTCGCTCCCGGCTCCGGACGCACTCGTGGGCGGTGCCGATGGCGGCACCGCCCACGAGGCCGGCTTCACGGTGACCCTTTCCGCTGGCCGGTCATGCGCTGTTCTGATCCGCGCCCGGGCGGGAATTCCGCCCGGAGACTGGTTCGAGCCCCTCCGCGAGTGCTCAGCTCACCCGCGGCCGCCCACCTCCGGCGCCCCCGCCGTCGGTGGTGCCCGATCGGATCAGTGGAAGATCGGGGCGAACACGACGTTGATGTTCTTGTTGGACTGCCCGGCCAGGATGGTGCCCGCGTTGTCCTTCACCGCGAGGGTGTTGTTCTGGTTCGAGGCGCCCGTCCCGGTGGCGGTCTGCTGGGTGGAGATGTAGTTGCCGTCGACCCCGCCGAACACGTTGCCCGTGCCGACGTTGGACACCACGCCGGCGTTGGAGCCGGCACCGGCGCCCGCACCGTTGTCGGCGGCCGCAGCACCGGCACCGGCCAGCAGCAGGCCGGCCGCGAGCGGGGCGGCGAGCAGGAGTCCGGCCACCCGGCGGGTGTGGATGCGAGCCATGAGAGCCTCCAAGAAGCTGTAAATCGTGCAATTGTCGAGCAGGGGGTGCGGGAGTTCGCCGGCCAGACGAACACCTGCGGGCTGCGACGCCGAGAGACAGACTTCCGCAACAAATCGACAAAGCACTAGTCGGCGAAGCAGTTTTCGCCCGTTAGCGTGATATCCACCCGGGCTGCGCATAACGGGCCGAAAATCGGACAGTGCGCCGACACACCCCTACCGAGCTGGCACTTTGCCCGGGCGATGGCCTCCTGGAAGGCCCTTCAGGCAGGGCGCTCCGCCGTCACACGAACCACCAGGCGCACCACCCCGGCGCAGGGAAATCAGGAAACGCGCCCCCGAAAAGTTCGACCACCCTCCCATGTCGACTTTTCCAGCCATTCCCAGACCATCGGAAAGTCGTACTGGAATATGGGAGAAATAACATCACACCATCTTGCCCGGGTTCATGATTCCCAGCGGATCGAAGACCGCCTTCAGCTGTCGCTGGAGGTCCAGCGCGACCGGCCCCAGCTCGCGCGCCAGCCAGTCCCGCTTGAGCAGCCCCACCCCGTGCTCCCCGGTGATCGTGCCGCCCAGCTCCAGCCCCAGCGCCATGATCTCGTCGAAGGAGCGCTGCGCCCGCGCCGCCTGCTCCTCGTCCGAGCCGTCGAAGATCACGATCGGGTGGGTGTTGCCGTCCCCGGCGTGGCTGACCACCCCGATGGTCAGCGCGTGCCGCTCGGCGATCAGCGCCACGCCGTTCAGCATCTCGGCCAGCCGGGAGCGCGGCACCGCCACGTCGTCGATCATCGTGGTGCCCAACCGGTCCAGCGCGGGCAGTGCCAGTCGCCGGGCCTCCAGCAGCAGCTGCGACTCCGCCTCGTCCTCGGCCGGCACCACCTCGGTCGCCCCGGCCGCCCGGCAGAGCTCCGCCACCCGCGCCAGCCCGGCCTCCCGGTCCGGCCCGTCGAAGGCCACCAGCAGCAGCGCCCGGGTCGTCTCCGGCAGCCCCATCCGCCCCAGGTCGTTGACCGCCCGCACGCTGACCGCGTCCATCAGCTCCATCAGCGACGGGGTCAGGCCGCACGCCATCACCTCGCAGACGGCCGCGCCCGCCGCGTCCGCGCTCGGGAACTCCGCCGCCAGCGCCAGCTGCGGCGCCGGCGCGGGCCGCAGCGCGAGCACCGCCCGGACCACCACGCCCAGTGTGCCCTCCGAGCCGACCAGCAGCCGGGTCAGGTCGTACCCGGCCACGCCCTTGGCCGTCCGGCGCCCGGTGGACAGCAGCCGCCCGTCCGCCAGCACCACGTCCAGGCCGAGCACGTACTCGCTGGTGACGCCGTACTTCACGCAGCAGAGCCCGCCCGCGCCGGTGCCGATGTTGCCGCCGATCGTGCAGGACTCCCAGCTGGACGGGTCCGGCGGGTACGAAAGGCCCAACTCACCGGCTGCTCGCGAAAGTTCGGCGTTCACCACGCCGGGCTCGACCACCGCGATCCGGTTCACCGGGTCGAGCTCCAGGATCCGGTTCAACTTCACCATCGACAGCACGATGCAGCCGTCCACGGCGTTCGCCGCACCCGACAGCCCGGTCCGCGCCCCCTGCGGCACCACCGGCACCCGCAACGCGGTGGCGATGCGCAGCACGTGCTGCACCTGCTCGACCGTCTCCGGGAACACCACCACGGCGGGCGCACCGGCGGCGCAGAAGCCGGCCATGTCGTGGCGGTAGGCGGCGGTCACGTCCGGATCCACCACCACCGCCCCGGCCGGAAGGCCCTGCGCCAGTCGGTCCGTCAGGTCACCCATCGCCGCCTCCACTCGCCACCAGCCGCCTCCACCGCACTCTGCCCGCCCGCCGGAGGCCGGGCAAGTGGGCCCCCGGCGGATCTGCGGGCGTGGGCCCCGGCCGGACCGGGCCTACCGGCGGACCACCGGCTCCTGGAACTCCGTGACCCACCGCGCCGGGTCGTCCGGGCACTCCAGGTAGAGCTCCCGGGCGTAGCCGGCCGAGCGGTAGCCGTTCGCGTCGATGAAGCGGGCCAGCTCCTGGAAGCTCCCCATCGCCTCGTCCATCGAGCCGCGGTGCACGACCGTCGCCGCCTCCTCGATCGGCGGCAGGTCGAGCACCGCGAAGCCGTACCGGCCCGGCTCCACCGCCGGCCCGACCGGGACGGCCACCCGGATCAGCACCGTGCCCTCGCCCTCCGGCACGTCCTCGTACCGGGCGACGGACGGGCCCGCCTCGGCGATCCCGGCCTCGGCCAGCCGCCGGCACAGCTCCGCGAACAGCGGGCCGATCACCGGCCCGATGTCCTCCGGCTGGTAACTCGCGGCCACCGCGGTCAGTTCGGCCACCCGGACGGACGGCACCCGCTTCAGTACGACGTCGTGTGCGGACATGGTCCCCTCGCTCTCGATCGTCCGGAGCCTCGCCTCCACCCGGGTCAGCCGCTGCTCGTCCGCGGCGATCGCCTCGGCGAGTTGGGCCCGGCGCAGCCGCAGCATCCCGCGCAGTTCGGCCGCGTCCACCTGCTCGTCCAGGACGGCCCGCACCTGCTGCAGCGTGAAGCCGAGCTCCTTGAGCGCGATCACCCGGTTGAGCCGGGCGAGTTGGGACGCCTCGTAGGACCGGTACCCGCTGACCGGGTCCACCCTGGCGGGCCGCAGCAGACCGATCGCGTCGTAGTGGCGCAGCATCCGCACCGACACCCGGCCGTGGCTGGCGAAGTCTCCGATGTTCAACATGGTGCCCCCACTCCACCCCCTGCCACCGTGTCAGGGTCAACCCCCGCCCGCCGAAAACGCGGAAGGCGGGTGCCGAGTGATCTCGGCACCCGCCCTGAGCAGGTGGTTCTCCAACCAGCGGAGAGCGTGGGATTCGAACCCACGGTACGGGGTCACCGCACGACAGTTTTCAAGACTGTTCCCTTAGGCCGCTCGGGCAGCTCTCCAGGCGGAGGTCAGCCTAACGGGTCCGGCGGGGTTCGGTGCACACCGTTTCGTGCGGGTGGGGGTCAGCTGTCGCCGTCCCGCTGGCCGAGGGTGACCTTGGTGTTGAACTGCTGGCCGTTGCGGGTGTACTCGACGTCGACGGTCTCGCCGGGCTTGTGCGTCCAGATCCGGCTGACCAGGGCAGGGCCGTTGTCGATCGGCACTCCGCCGAGCTTGGTGATGACGTCGCCCGGCTTGAGACCGGCCTTGTCGGCGGCGCCGCCGGGGGTGACGGCCGGCTGGCCCTGGATGTCGCGGGTCTGGATCTGCGCGCCGTCGCCCTTGTAGTCGTCGTTGCGCAGCACGTCGAGCTTGGCGTAGACCGGCTTGCCGGTCTTGATCAGGGTGTCGGCGACCCACTTGGCCTGGTTGATCGGGATGGCGAAGCCGAGGCCGATGCTGCCGGCCCGGCCGTTGGCGGAGGCGTTGGACTGGATCGCCGAGTTGATGCCGATCACCGAGCCGCTGGAGTCGAGCAGCGGGCCGCCGGAGTTGCCGGGGTTGATCGAGGCGTCGGTCTGCAGGGCGTTCATGTAGGAGGACTGGCCGCCGGTCTCGTCGCCGGAGGCGACCGGGCGGTCCTTGGCGCTGACGATGCCGCTGGTGACGGTGGACTCCAGGCCGTACGGCGCACCGATCGCGACGGTGGCGTCACCGACGTTGACCTTGTCGGAGTCGGCCAGCGGAAGCGGGGCCAGCTTGCTCTTCGGCGGGTTTTCGATCTTGACCACGGCGACGTCGTAGCCCTCGGCGTGGCCCAGCACGGACGCGTTGTAGGACGTGCCGTCGGCGAACTTGACGGTCAGTTTGCCGCCGTTGAGGGTCGGCGCGACCACGTGGTTGTTGGTGAGGATGTGGCCCTCGGTGTCGAAGACGAAGCCGGTGCCGGTGCCCGACTCGCCGTTGCCCTGCGCCTTGATGGTGACGACGCTGGGCAGCGCCTTCTGCGCGATGCCGGCGATCGAGCCGGGAGCGGGCTCGTTCTTCTGGGTGTTGCTGGCCTGGACGGTGGTGCTGCGGTGGTCGTCGGCGCTGCTGGTGCTGTCGTTGCGGTCCGCGACGGTCACGCCGAGCGCACCGCCGGCCACGCCGGCGATCAGCGCGACGGCGGCGATCAGGGCGACCAGGCCGCCGCGCTTCTTGCGCGGGCCGCCGGGGCCGCCGGGGTAGTCGGCCGGGTAGCCGAGCGGTCCGGCCGGGCCACCCGGGTAGCCCGCGCCGCCGCCGGCGTCGTGGGAGGCACCCCAGCCGCCGAGCGGCTGGCCGGCGCCGAACGGGTGGTGGCCGGGCGCGGGGTGCGCGGCGGGCGCGCCGGGGGCGGCCGGGGTGCCGTACGGGTCGTGCGGGCCGGCGGCGGGGACGCCGTGGGCCGGGGTGGCGTACGGGTTGGCACCCGGCGGCAGGGCCGGGCTCTCGGCGACGGGTGCGACGGGTGCGACGGGTGCGGCGGGTGCCGCCGGCGCGGCCGGGACCGGCGGGGCGGGCGGCAGGACCGGCGGCGGCGCGTCGATGTAGCCGGTGGCGGCGTCGACCGGGGCGGCCGGTGCGTCGACGACCGGCGCGGCCGGGGTCTGCGGGGGCGCCTCCGGCGCGGGGACCTTGGTGAAGGCCACGGTGGGCTGGTACCCACCCTCGGCCGGAACACCATCGGCCGCAACGCCCTCCGTCGGCGCGGCCTCAGCCGGTGCGGCCTCGGCGGCCGGAGCGGCCCCGGGCTCGGGGACCCGGCCGAAGGCCAGTGTCGGCTGGTGCCCGCCCGAGGCGTGGCCGTCGGAAGCGGGAACAGCCGCCGCCTGGCCGCCCGAGGGCTGCTCCCCCTGCGGCCCGGTGGGCCCAACCTCGCGCTCGGTGCTCACGAACGACCTCCATAGCTGACAGAACCAAGGACCATAGTTTTTCGTACTGCCGATTCGTTTGCCGTAAGGACCCCTCTGAATAACTCATAAGAATCCTTAGCCGCAGCCGACAGCCGGGCCGCCGACCAGGCTGTCCTACGCCGACGACCGAGCGATGACCGAGCCGACGAGCAAGTCGACGGCCGAACCGAAGACCAGGCCGACGACCGGAGGCTCCCCCACCTCCGCCGGGCGTCCCGCGATGCGGGCCGCACACCCCGTGGCCTTGGCGTTCACCCCCGGGCCGGTTAGCCTGTCGCTCACAACTGACACGCGGGAGCTTGGACCATCCAGGCTGAGAGTGCGCTGGTCGACCGTACGCCACGGGATCGTGGGCGGACCGTCGAGGGGGCGCAGACCGCCGGAACCTGTCCGGGTAATGCCGGCGTAGGGAGTATCGGCCATGTCGCCTGCTTCGCCATCCTCTTCTTCGGACGCGCCCGCGTCCAAGGGTTTCCCCGAACCGTCCCCGACCGCTCACGGCGGTGACAGCGGTCACGCGGGCCCCACCGGCACGGCGACCGCCGTCCTGGAGCGCCCGGAGCGTGCCGAGGCGCCGCTCGTGCTGGACACCGAGCCGCCGCGCACGCTGCGCTTCCGGGACCACTTCGCGCTCTGGATGAACCTGGGCGTCAGCCTGATCGGCTTCTCCACCGCCGCGACCGTGCTCGGCGCCAAGGGCAGCGAGCTGTCGCTGGCCGCCGCGGTGACCGCGATCGTGGCCGGCACCGTGGTCGGCACCGCGATGCTCGGCGTGGCCGCGCTGATCGGGGCCCGTACCGGCGCGCCCGCGATGGCGAACCTGCGCGGGCTGTTCGGCACCCGGCTGTCGTATGTCCCGACGGTGCTGAACATCGTCCAGTGCGTCGGCTGGGGCGTGTTCGAGCTGCTGACGATCGCGGCGGGCGCGCAGACCGTCGCCCACACCGACGGCTACCGCTGGCTGTTCGTGCTCCTGGCGGGCGCGCTGACCACCGCGCTGACCATCTGGCCACTGGGCTCGATCGCGGTGCTGCGCCGCTTCGTGGCCGGTGCGGTCGCCGTCGCGATGGTGTACTTCACCGTCCAGCTGGGCCGCCAGGGGGTGCCCGACCCGGGCGCCGGCAACTGGCACGGCTTCCTGGGCGCCACCGACGCGATGATCGCGGTGTCGATCTCCTTCGTCCCGCTGGCCGCCGACTACACCCGGCACTCGCGCACCGCACGCTCGGCGTTCTGGGGCAGCTTCTCCGGCTACACGATCGCCCAGGTCTGGTGCTACGTGCTCGGCCTGATGGCCCTGCTGCAGTCCGACGGCGACCCGAACAGGATCTTCGACTCCTTCCTCGGCGTCTGGGCCGGCTGGCTGTTCCTGCTGGTGCTGGTGCTGCGCGAGACGGACCAGTCCTTCGCCAACGTGTACTCGACCGCGATGTCGGTGCAGAACCTGCTGCCGAAGGTGGACCGCCGGGTGCTGACCGGCGGGATCGGCCTGCTGATCACCGTGCTGGCACTGCAGATCGACAAGTTCACCGACACCTACACCAACTTCCTCGGTCTGATCGGCTCGGTCTTCGTGCCGCTGCTGGCGGTGCTGGCGGTGGACTACTTCTTCGGCGCCGGCCGGTACGGCTGGAACCTCTCCGCCGACGCGCCCTCGCGCCGCCTGATGCTGCTGCCCTGGGTGCTGGGCTTCGCGGTCTACCAGTTCATCGCGCCGACCGCGGTGGCCGGCTGGTGGACGGACTTCTGGACCTCCGCCCAGGACGCCCTGCACTTCACCCCGCAGGAGTGGACGTCCGCCTCGCTGTTCGCCTTCCTGGTGCCCGCGCTGGTCACCTGGGCGCTCACCCCGCTGACCCGCAGGACGGCGCCGAGCTGACCGACCGACACCGAAGACGGCCCCGCAGATTGGGGCCGTCTTCGCCTGCGCGTCACTTCCGCCGCCTATCGTGGGGCCCGTGACCAGCACAGACCCGTCCTCGACGGCGGCGCGCACCACGCCGCCCGTCCAGGTGATCGCCCACCGCGGTTCCTCGCACGCCCTGCCCGAGCACACCCTGGCGGCGTACCGGCGCGCGCTCGACGAGGGCGCGGACGCGGTCGAGTGCGACGTCCGGCTGACCGCCGACGGCGAGCTGGTCTGCGTGCACGACCGCCGGATCGGCCGGGTCTCCAACGGCCAGGGCACCGTCTCGGCGATGACGCTGGCCGAGCTGGAGGCGTACGACTTCGGCGCCTGGAAGACCGGCCGCCCCAGCACCGACCCCGAGCTGCGCGGCGTGCTGCGGCTGGAGCGGCTGCTGGAGCTGGTGGTGGACTGCGGCCGCCCGGTGGACCTGGCGATCGAGACCAAGCACCCGGTGCGCTACCGCGGCCGGGTGGAGGCCGAACTGCTGCGGAAGCTCGAACGCTTCAAGATCGGCGCGAGCCGGGAGGGCGAGCGCCCCTCGGCCCGGATCATGAGCTTCTCCTCGGTGGGGCTGAACCGGGTGGCGGCCTCGGCGCCGGAGTACCGGCGGGTGTTCCTGTTCGAACGGACCCTGCCGCTGCTCGGCCGGCTGCGCCCGGGCTCCCCGCTGCCGGGCGGGGCTCGGATCGCCGGACCGGGCATCGACCTGGTGCGGGCCCGCCCGCAGCTGGTGACGCGGCTGCGCGAGCTGGGGCACGAGGTGCACGTGTGGACCGTGGACGAACCGGCCGACGTGGAACTGTGCCTGGAGCTCGGGGTGTCCGCGATCATCACCAACCGGCCCGCCGAGGTCCTGGCGCAGCTCGGCCGGTGATCCGGCGTCGGACGGCGGGCCGCCCGCAAATCCACCCGCAAAGCCCGGACACAACCTGATCGTTCTGGTCGGCAGTCAAACCTTCCGGGCCCGTTATTGCCGGAATTCATGCGCCGGGGCGACGCACGGTGAGCACGGAATGACCTCAGGTCCACCCTCGGTCGCAATCGCTTGAAATGTCCTCGCGGGATCGTCCGGCGGTCGTTTCCGACGCATTACCAAGGGGCATCTCTCCCTCGGCATACGCTGAAGGAGGTCCGGGGGTGGCGTTGATGGTGGCGCGTGAAGTGCCGGCTTCATCGACCATGGCAGTGCCGCACGGCCCGGCGAGTGTCGGGGTCGCACGGCGCCGACTGCGTCGAGATCTCGGCGACCGGGAGATACCGGAGCCGGTCGTTGATGATGCCGTACTGATCCTTTCCGAACTGCTGAGCAACGCCTGTCGGTACGCCCGTCCGCTCGGCCCGCTGCGGGCCCTGGGGCGCGGCGCCCGGGCCGAGGTGGTGGACCAACTGCTGGTCGGCGTCCCCTCCGGGGCGCATTCCGCCACGGGCGGCCGGGAGCGCGAGGAGCACGGGAGCGGAACGGACGGCGGCGTGCTGGTCCGCTGGCAGCTGCACGCCGACGGCGTGCTCACCCTGGAGGTCACCGACGGCGGCGCGACCACCCGGCCGCTGCCCGCCGGCCCCTCGCTGACCTCGCGCGGCGGTCGCGGCCTGAACATCGTCGACCAGTTGGCCAGCGACTGGGGCGTGCGCGACGCGCCCGGCGAGGTGACGGTCTGGGCGGCGCTGCCCGCCCGGGCCCGGCACGCCCGGCGCACCGGTGGTGACGCCCGCAGCGCCTGAACCGACGCGCGCTCCCCACCCGTCCGCCCGGCGCGTGCCCGCGCGCCGGGGGAACGTCAGTAGGCTGCCCGGAGCAAAGGACCACCGTTCCCGGGAGAGCCGCACCATGGGCAAGAAGGCCGCCAAGAAGGCGCCGCAGCGTCAGTCCACCACCGCCGTCGCGGGCGAGGTCCCCGTGGTGGGGGCCCGCGAGAACTGCCCCTGCGGTTCGGGCCGCCGGTACAAGGCCTGTCACGGCCGGGAGGCCTCGCACGCGGTGCAGGAGCTGGTGCACCGCCCGTTCGAGGGCCTGTCGGGCGAGGCCGACTGGGTCGCGCTGCGCGAGCTGGTGCCCGCCGCCACGGTGCCGCTGACGCTGGCCGCCGGGGTGGCCGAGGGCGCCACCGGCGAGGTCCCGTCGGTGACCCTGGCCACCGTGCTGCCGCTGGCCTGGCCGGCCCTGCGCCGCCAGGACGGCTCCATCCTGCTCGGCCTGCAGACCCAGTCCTCCTCCGGCGACCTCAGCCGCGACCTCGCGGACGCCCTGGAGCTGGCGCTGGCCACCGAGCCGGGCAACCCGGTGCCGTCCCGCCGGACCGAGGCGGGCGGACGCCGGCTCCAGGACCTGCTGGACGTCACCGCCGCGTTCACGCCCGCCGTGCACACCGGCTTCGAGTTCTGGCTGGAGGACGCCGAGACCGCGACCGGCGAGGTCGCCGCCTCCCTGGAGCGCGCCAACGCCTCGGCCATCCCGACCGAGAAGCTGGCGAGCGCCGACGCCGCCTACTGGTGCGGCACCCCCGACAAGAACCACCTGCGCTGGGTGATGACCGTGCCCGAGGAGCGGCTGCTGGACGCGCTGGCCCGGCTCAGCGCCGCCGACCAGTCCTCGCTCGGCCCGGACACCCGCCTGGTCGGCTCGTTCCGCGCGCACGGCCTGACCGTCCCGGTCTGGGACCTCCCGCTCGCCATGACCGCCGCCGACTGCGAGAAGCCGGCCGCCGAGTTCGCCGAGCGGCTGGCCTCGGTGCTCGCCGACGAGACCCCGTTGACCGCCGAGGAGCGGCGCGCCCGCGCGAACCTGGTGAACCGTCAGGTCACCTTGAACTAAAGCGCCCGGGATCCGGGTGATACGCGTCACATTGTCGCCATGAAGCCGCAATTTCCGGGCTGGCAGGGCGTCTTGGAAATTGGCGCGGGCGCGGATCCTTGTTACTGTCTAAAGAGTCCGGCCGCTGGTGCATCCCCCGTCGCCAGCGGCCGGATCTTTTGTTTTCCGCGGGGCCCCGACGAGCGGCCCGGGAACGGACCGGCGGATCAGTACGCCGAGCGACCGCTGTCCAGCCGGACCGTCGCCTCCACCAACTCGCCCAGCAGCGGCCCGACCTGCGGCAGCCACACCCCGCCGTCGGCGTCCGCGCGCGGGGCCAGCACCCAACGCACCCGGCCAGCCGCTCCACCGGGCGGCAGCGGCAGGAAGCCGTCCACCCCGTGATAGCGCAACGAGCCTGGCACCCAAGGGAGTTGAGAGAGCATCTCGCCGAGCGCGTCCAGCGAGTACGGGGCCACCAGCAGCGCGTACCGGCCCGGCATCGCCAGCACCGGACCGAGCGGCAGCCGCAGCGCGCCCAGGTAGACCAGCGCCCGGGCCCCGGCCGCCGCCGGCAGGCTGACCGCCGAGACCACCGAACCGGTGGCGGCCAGCACCGGAGCGTCCGGGCTCTGCCGCTCCCACCACCAGCGCACCATCCGGGCGTCCGTGGTGGCGGCCAGCAGCGACGGGTCGTGCGGGTGCGCGCCCGGCACGACGCAGTCCTGGTCGCCGCAGGAGCACTGACCGCCGCGCAGGACGGCCCCGGGCACCACGGGCCAGCGGTGGTCGACGGCGGCCGTCAGGGCCGCGGCGAGCCGGGCAGGGCGCTGACGTGCGACGTCGTCCTGGACGGGGTGGTGGGGAGTGGCGGGCGGACACGGATCTTTCGGGTTCTCACGCATGGCGCTCGTTCCTTTCCCTGACCGCTCGGTTCGCTCCGGCCCGTCGGCACCGCCGGGACTCGTCACGCGGACCCGCGGTGGCACGGCCCCGGCGGCGCGAAGGGGGGCGGGCGGCATGGCGGGCGGCGCGGCGACGACGTGGATCACGGTGTGGAGCACGACATGAGAAGGGCCGCGCACTGAAACAGCCCCTGGAACGAGAATCCCGTATGCGACCGGATGGACGCCGCCCGGGCGCGCTTGGTTCCACCGTACGAGTGAGAGACTTCCGGCCAGCCCGGGTCCCGGGCGGCGCGGGCATACGATCCGGACGGCCGCCGGGTCCGTCCCCTCCGTTCTGCCCGCTCCCGGTCCCCTCCATGCCTCCCGACCGGACCGGCGCGCGCCCAGGCCGTACGCGCCCCCCGACCGGGTCTCGCGGATGTGGAACAGGCCACCGCGTCGTCCTGGATCTGGACATGCCCCAAATGGCCTGTGTAGAAGTGGTGGCATTGCTGTCGATCAATGACGAGTAGTAGCGAATCGAGGCGAAACGCGCCCTTTGGCCGTCATCGCTCCACACCGGCCGTACCTGGGGGTTCCGCATGGCACGTAGCACGTCAGGAGTGGCGGCATGACCGAGTCCCACCCGTCGTCGTCGACACCCTCCGAGCCGGGCGAGCCCGGCAGCGCCGGCGGGCTGACCGTCCTCGACCCACCGGGCTTCCCCGGTCCCGCCGACGCGCAGGACGGTGCGGCGGACGTCCGCACGGCACCGGCCGCCGGAGTGCAGGACCGTTTGGCCGGACGACTGTCCGATTTCGCCAGCCTGCACCGGCACACCGAACAGCTCGCCCGCGCCCGCGGCCTCGCCGCCACCCTGGACACCGTCCTCGCCTCCGGCGCCGCCCTGCTCGGCGCCCGACGCGGCGTCCTGGTCACCCGGATGCCCGGCGGCAGGCCCGGCCAGCCCGTCGGCCTCGGCCTCGACCGCGCCAGCCTCGGCGCGCTGGAGACCGTCCCGCCCGAGCAGAGCCTGCTCGCCAGGCTGCTGCGCGAGCAGGACCGGCCCGAACGGCTGCACTCCCCCGACCTCGCCGAGGACCCGGCCACCGGCGCCCGGCTGCGCGAACTCGCCACCCAGCTCGGCCTCGGCGGCTGCTACGGTCTGCCACTCGCCACCGAGGAGGACGGCCCGCTCGCCGCCGCCCTCTGGTTCTACGACGAGCCCGCCGAACCCACCGAGCGCCAGCGCGAGCTCGCGCACCGCTACGCCGCGATCGCCGCCCCGCTGCTCGCCAAACAGCTGGAGGCGGACAAGGTCCGGCGCACCACCGAGGCGCTGCGCCGCGGCCTGCTGCCCGACCGGCTCCCCCAGCCCGCCGGCCTGCGGCTGGCCGCCCGGATCCTCCCGGCCGGCCTGGACCGCTCCTGCGGCAGCGACTGGTACGACGCCATCCCGCTGCCGGACGGCACCGTCGGCCTCACCGTCGGCTCCGTCTCCGGCGACGGCCCCGGCGCGGGCCCCGGCTCCGCCCCCGGCGCGGCCGCCGCGATGGGCAGGATCCGGGCCGCGCTGCGCGCCTACGCCGTCCTGGAGGGCGAGGACCCGGTCTCCGTCCTCGGCGACCTGGAACTCCTACTCAAGACCACCGAGCCGGCCCGCACCGCCACCGCCGTCTACGCCTGGGTGGAACCCGAGGAGCGCCGGATCACCCTGGCCGGCGCCGGCCACTGCCCGCCCGTCCTGGTCGGCCGGCACGGCGCCGAGTTCGTGGAGACCTCGCTCTCCGCCCCGCTCGGCATGCTGGCCTGCTGGGAGGCCCCCGGCGTCGAGCTCACCGCCGACCGCGGCGACACCCTGCTGCTCTACACCGAGGGGCTGGCCCGCCGCTGCGGCCCGACCCTGCACGCCGGCCAGGCCAACCTGCGCCGGGCCGCCGCCGACGCCCCGCGCGACGTGCGGATCGACCCGGACCGGCTCTGCGCCCACCTGCTGGCCGTCTGCCCCGACCCCGGACCCGGACCGGCCACCGACGACCTGCTGCTGCTCGCGGCCCGCTTCGAATAGCCGCCCCGAACAGTCGTCCCGAACAGTCGTCCCGACCCCGAACGGGCGAGCGGCCGGGCGTCCGTACCATGGACGCACGGCCGCCCGCGCGTGTCGCGATCCGACACTCCCCCGAGGGGCGGCGGTACCACCCCAAGGAGGCGTTACACGTGACCGAGGACCGCACGCCCGCAGTGGCCGAGAACCCCGAAGCCGACGGCGGCGACGAGCCGCAGCAGTTCAAGGGCCGCAAGAACGGCCTGTACGGCGAGGTCTCCGACGAGCTGGCCGCCTCGATGAAGACCGGCTGGGCCGACACCGAGCTGCACGGCCTCGTCCCGGTCGCCCAGGCCCCGTACGCGGCCGAGCGCCGCGCCCGGCTCTCCGCCGCCTACCCCGGCGAGCGGCTGGTCGTCCCGGCCGGCAACCTGCGGGTGCGCTCCAACGACACCGACTACAGCTTCCGCGCCGCCAGCGAGTACGTGCACCTCACCGGCGACCAGACCGAGGACGCCGTGCTCGTCGCCGAGCCCACCGGCGACGCCGGCCACGAGTTCGCCCTCTACCTGCTGCCCCGCTCCGACCGCGAGAACGGCGAGTTCTGGCTGGACGGCTACGGCGAGCTGTGGGTCGGCCGCCGGAACAGCCTGGGCGAGCAGGAGCAGCTGCTCGGCCTGCCGGCGCGCGACGTGCGCAAGGCCGCCGAGGAACTGGCCGGGCGCACCAAGGACTCCGCGGTGCCCACCCGGATCGTCCGCGGCTACGACGCCGGCCTGGAGGACACCCTGGCCGACGTGCTGGACGCCGACCGGGACGCCGAGTTCAAGGAGTTCCTGAGCGGCCTGCGGCTGGTCAAGGACGAGTGGGAGGTCGGCGAGCTGCGCGCCGCCTGCGACGCCACCGTCAACGGCTTCACCGACGTGGTCCGCGAGCTCGGCCAGGCCGTCGCCACCTCCGAGCGCTGGATCGAGGGCACCTTCTGGCGCCGCGCCCGGGTCGAGGGCAACGACGTCGGCTACGGCACCATCGCCGCCGCCGGCCCGCACGCCACCACGCTGCACTGGGTCCGCAACGACGGCGACGTCCGCCCCGGCGAGCTGCTGCTGCTGGACGCCGGCGTCGAGACCCACACCCTCTACACCGCCGACGTCACCCGCACCCTGCCGATCGACGGCCGCTTCAACGACCTCCAGCGCAAGATCTACGACGCCGTGTACGACGCCCAGGAGGCCGGCATCGCCGCGGTGAAGCCCGGCGCCCGCTTCCGCGACTTCCACGACGCCTCGCAGCGCGTGCTCGCCGAGCGCCTGCTCGCCTGGGGCCTGCTGGACGCCTCGGCCTACGACGTCGAGAAGGTCCTGGAGCTGGGCCTCCAGCGCCGCTGGACCCTGCACGGCACCGGCCACATGCTCGGCCTCGACGTCCACGACTGCGCCCACTCGCGCCGCGAGGAGCACGCCGACGCGCTGCTGGTGCCCGGCATGGTCCTCACCGTCGAGCCCGGCCTGTACTTCCAGCAGGACGACCTGACCGTGCCGCAGGAGTACCGCGGCATCGGCGTCCGGATCGAGGACGACATCCTGGTCACCGCCGACGGCAACGAGAACCTCTCGGCCGGCCTGCCGCGCCGCGCCGACGAGGTCGAGGCCTGGATGGCCTCGCTGGCCTGAGCCACCCTCCGGGGGCCCGGCCTCCCCGTGGCGGGGAGGCCGGGCCCCCGTGTCACTTGGTGATCTTGAGCGAGACAACCTCGTTGCCGAGACCCGTGAGGGTTCCTCCCGCGTAGGGAAGGACGGCCCGCGTCATCACCCACAGTGGCCCGAGGCCGTGTCCGGCATCGATCGTCATCCGGTACTTGACCGTTCGGCTCTGCCCTGGAGCCAGGGGGAAGAGCGACTCGGGATCCGCCATCGCGTAGTCCATCGCGCTTCCTCGCGTGAGCGGCTTTTCCTTCCAGGTGGCACCGTCGAGACGCTCGAGCTTGCCCGCGTTCAGCGACACCACATCCACCGGCGTGTCCACGGGCCACTCGGTGTAGACCAAGGGCTCCACCTGGGCGAAATTCGTCGGACTGTTGTTCTTGTAGGTCACCGAGAAGGTGACGGCCGGACTTCCCGCCTTCAGCTCCTGAACGCCCGTGAAGCCGCCCACGGTGATATCGATGTCGTTCTCGTGGTACTTCACCGGCGGCGCCTGGCGGCCGCTCAGGTCGAGGGTGTTGACGATCGTCATCAGTCCGGGCTGGTAGTCGGCCTTGAGGCCGATCGCCGAGACGGACACGAAGTCCTTCGGCAGGGCCCACATCTGGGCCGTGAAGGCGTCGCCGCCGCAGTTGATCTGCCACTGCGACTTGCGTGCGGCACGGCCTGCCACGGTGGGTGTGCTCCTGGTCGGGCCGACACTGTCGATCTGTCCGTTCCTGGTGAGCGTGGGGGAGTAGGACCACGCCGGGCACCAGGGCTGCGTGGACCAGCCGCTCTCGGAATCCAGGTCGGGCAGCCTCGGCCAGAGCTGCGACTCCTGGTCCGTGACCGTCAGAAGCACGCCGTGCGGCAGGCAGTCCCCGGCCGTCGCGTCCTGCGGAGCGCTCGGGCTCAGGATGCAGAGGGTGTTGGCGGAAGGATCCGGATTGACGGCCCGCCAACCTGGCGGGATCTTGAACCTGACGCCCCGGAAGGGGTAGGTCGTCCCGGCCGGCGCGGTGGTGGCCGGGGTGGTGGCGGGGGTGGTGGGCGGCGCCGTCGTCCGGGTGCCGGCCGACGTCGGGTCGGAGAGGGGGGCCCCGGTCTCCGGGTCGGCGGCGGGGCTGCCGGTGTCCGGCGAGGTGGCCGTGGGGGTCGGGGCGGCGGTCGGCTCGGGGGTCGGGCTCGGCGAGGTCGTCATGGTGGCGGCCGGTGGGGGGACGTCCTTCCTGGCCAGCGGGTCGCCGTGGAAGGTGAGCAGGCCGATCGCCAGGGAGGCGGCCAGCGCGAAGACCGGCACGGCGGTCAGGTAGACCGGGCGCAATCGCCGCACCCGGCCGCGCGGCGGTTGCGCCGGGCGCAGGTCGTGCGCGGTGATCAGCGAGGCGCGGGCGTTCATCGCCTCGCGCAGCAGCCGTTCGGTCGCCGTCTCGGCCGGCCCGTCACCGTCTCGGCCTCCGCTCTCGCGGCCGGGGAGCTTGTCGGTCATCGAACCTTCTCCAGATGCTTTTCCAAGGCGTCCAGGGCCCGGCTGGCGGTGGACTTCACGGCGCCCCGGGACAGCCCCAGGGCCTCGGCGATCCGCGCCTCCGACAGGTCGGACCAGTAGCGCAGCACCAGTACCTCGCGCTGGCGGGAGGTCAGCTCCTGCATGGCCGCGAGCACCCGTCGGTGCTCGTCGTTGAGCACCGCGTGGTCCTCCGCGGAGGCGGCGTCGGGCTCGTGCGGCGGGACGTACTCGCGGGCGGTCTTCCGGCGGCGCAGCATCGACCGGGCGCCGTTGACCACCGCGGTGCGCAGGTAGCCGAGCGCGTTGTCGAGGTCGTCCAGGTGCTCGCCGTACCGCTGGTAGAGCTGGGTGAAGGCCTCCTGGACGACGTCCTCGGCCAGGTCCTGGTGGTCGACCAGGAGGACGGCCATCCGCACCAGGCCCAGCCGGTGGACGTGGTACAGGTCGGTCAGGGTGGGCCGGTCCTCCGTGGGCTTGCGCCCGCCGCGCAGCAGCCGGAAGCCGGAGCGGCGCTGCGCCGCCTGCTCGTCGCCCGGGCCGGCGGGCACCTCGCCGGTCTCCTGCGCGCCGAACAGCACGGCGACCACTCCGCGAACGGAGAAACCGCGCCCCCTCGTCGGCCCGGCGATCGGCCCGATGGCCATGGACATGCGCGTTTCCGCTTTCCCCCGGGACGGTGGCGGCTCTCGCCGGACCGTCAGGACTCCTGATCAAGATCGTGACCGGGGAGATCCTGACAGCCGCCCTCGGCCCGCCTCTCTCCGCCCCCGTACCAATGGACGTGTGGCCGGGGTGGAGGTTGCAGGTGGATCCGAGGAAGATTCCCGGCCGGCCGGAACGGCTACACTCACCGCCATCCCGCCACCCGTCAGCAGGGGGTCCGCATGACCGAGCAGCACGTCGAGGGCCCGGTCGGCACCGGGCCGGGCCCGGTGCCCGTCGTCATCGGCCCCCGCCCGGAACCGGTGCACCACGTCGCGGTGTACGCCTTCGCGGGCATGGCGCCGTTCGAACTCGGCGTGGTGGTGGAGGTGTTCGGACTGGCCCGGCCCGAACTGGGCGGCCTGCTGGCAGCGCCCTGGTACGGGCTGAAGGTGTGCGCCGACCGGCCCGGGACGGCGCTGGACGCGGTGGGCGGGTTCGCGCTGACCGCCCGGCACGGGCTGGACGAACTGGCCTCGGCCGACACGGTGGTGGTCCCCGGGGTGCCGAACGCGTTCGGCGGCGCGGTCTCCCCCGGGCTGGTCGCCGCGCTGCGGACGGCGCACGAGCGCGGCGCCCGGATCGTCTCGATCTGCTCGGGCGCCTTCGCGCTGGCCGCCGCCGGACTGCTCGACGGGCGGGAGGCGACCACCCACTGGCGGTACGCCGACCTGCTCCAGCAGCGCCACCCGGACGTGCGGGTCAACCCGGACGTGCTGTACGTCGACAACGGGAACGTGCTCACCAGCGCGGGCAGCGCCGCCGGGATCGACCTCTGCCTGCACCTGGTCCGCCGCGACCACGGCGCCAAGGTGGCCAACAGCGTGGCCCGCCGCTTCGTGGTGGCGCCGCACCGGGACGGCGGGCAGGCCCAGTTCATCGAGGCCGCCGTCCGCCCGGTCGAGGAGGAGGACGACGGGGTCGCCCGCAGCATGCAGTGGGCGATGGGCCACCTGGCGTCCCCGCTGACCATCTCGCTGCTGGCCCGCGCCGCCCGGATGTCGGACCGCTCGTACCTGCGGCACTTCACGGCCCGCAACGGCACCAGCCCGATGCGCTGGGTCGTCACCCAGCGCATCGCGGCCAGCCTGCCGTTGCTGGAGTCACCGGAGGGGACGGTGGAGGAGATCGCGGCGGCGGTCGGCTTCGAGAGCGCCGCGACCTTCCGCCACCACTTCGGCCGGGTGATGCGCACCTCCCCGACCGCCTACCGGCGCTCCTTCGGGCGCGGGGTCGCGTAGCCCCCCGGCCACGTGGCCCGGCATCCGGCATCCGGCATCCGGCATCCGGCATCCGGCGGCGACTATGCCTTCTCGTGCCGGTCCGCGTTGGCGAGGATGGCGTCGTGCAGCCACTGCGCCAGGCCCGGGGCGAGGTTCTCGTAGGTGGTGGTCCACCTCGGGTCCGAGACGTACAGCCCGGCCAGGCCGCGGTGGATGGTGAACGTGCAGTCGTAGAAGTTCTGGCAGATGTGCTGCCGGTGCGCCTCGGCGAGGTCCGTGGCGGCGGCGCCGTCGGCGGGTTCGCCGGCGGTGAGCGCCTCGACCAGGCGGGTGTTGAGGTCGGCCATCTCCGCCTGGATCCGCTGCCAGTCGGCCTTGTCGTAGCCGCCGGTGCGGCGCTGCGACTCGGCCCAGGCCGCGGTGTCGCCCCAGCGCTGTTCGGCCTCCTGCTCCCACTCCTCCTGGTAGCCCTCGCCGAAGATCTCGAACTTCTCCTCCGGGCTCAGCTGAATACCCATTCTTCGTGCCTCCATGGCGTGTTCGACGGCTGTGGCGAGGTCCTGGAGGTGCCTGATCCGGTCGGTCAGCAGTTGGTGCTGCCGACGGAGGTGCTCGCTCGGACTGACCGAGTCGTCGTCCAGGATCGCCGCGATCTCTTCCAGGGGGAACCCGAGTTCGCGGTAGAAGAGGATCTGCTGCAACCGGTCGAGGTCGGCGTCCTGGTAGCGGCGGTAGCCGGTCCGGGTGCGGCCCGCGGGGGACAACAGGCCGATCTCGTCGTAGTGGTGCAGGGTGCGGACGGTCACCTTGGCGATCTTGGCCACGGCTCCGACCGAGTAGCCCTCGCTGCTCATCCGGGTCCTCCCTTCGTGCTGACCACCAGCCTCCGCTCTCACGCCGCGTGAGGGTCAAGCCGTCCTCGGGAGGGAGGGCCCCGGTCAGGCTCGGGCTCCGGGGCCGGGGCCGGGGCCGGGGCCGGGGCCGGGGCCGGGGCCGGGGCCGGTCAGGCTCCGGTGCCGGTCAGCACGCGCTCGCGCCGCCGGGAGGAACGGCGCCGCCCCTCGCCGTCCGCCGGGGACCGCGGGCGGCGCGTCTGCTGGGTGGGCCAGAACAGCACGTACGCGGCGGAGACCACCACGAAGGCCAGCCGGACGAAGCCGCGGCCCGCGTCGGACGGGATGAACAGCGTCCCGCCGTACAGCGCGGCCAGCGCTATCCAACTCCACCACGGGACGAGCCGCTTCTGCCCGACCGCGTCCCAGAGCAGGGTGCCGAGCAGGATCGAGGCCGTGTAGTAGGTGTAGACGCTCGGATCGAGCAGGATCCGGGCGTCCGCGCCGAGCAGCACCACGGCCGGCCAGCGGCCGCGCCAGACCGCGATGGTGCCGAGGCCGAGGCCGAGGGCGAACTGGGTCGGACGATCCCACCAGGGGGTGGCCGGGTCGGTCACCCCGAACCAGCGCAGTGCGGAGGCCGGCTGGTTGGGGATGGTGAACTTGGCGGCGGCCAGGGTGTCCAGATTGCCCAGGTAGAACGGCAGCCAGGCGATCGCCACCAGTCCGACGAACCAGATCGCGCTGCGCAGCCAGGCGGGCCTGGGCAGCGCCAGGATCAGCGGGGCGAAGGCGATCGCCCAGGGCTTGGAGTCCACCGCCAGCGCCAGGTAGACACCGACCATGGTGGGCTTGCCGCGGGCCAGGGCGTGCGCGGCGAGGGTGGTGAAGAACAGCGCCAGGACGTCGTCCAGGTGCGCGAATCGGACCGAGACCTCGACCCACATCGGGATGAACGCCAGTCCGGCGATCAGCAGGCGCTGCTGGAGCCGGCGGTGGTTGGTGCCGGTGCCCAGGTAGTACAGGGCGGCGGTGCGACCGATCAGGACCAGCATCACCAGGCCGAGCCCGGACATCGCCGCCTCGGCGATCAGCTGGCCGGTGTGGGCCGAGAACGGGGCCGTGAGCCGGGCCACGGCCAGGCTGACCGGGCCGATCTGCAGCTCCGGGTGGTGGGCGTAGAGCGCCAGCCCGCCGTCCGGGTGGTCGCTGAAGAGCAGCTGCTCACCCTGGCGCAGGTAGTGCCAGGAGAAGCCGCCGCTGGGCTCGACCAGGAAGAACCAGAGCACCGTCCAGGCCACCAGTAGAACGTGGTGTCTGCGCAGCGGCAGCCCCGCGATCCGCCCGGTCGCCGACTCGTAGTCGGTGGCCGTCCGTGCCGTGCGTGATCCCCGCACCTGTCCCTCTCCCCGCCGGTTCCGCCCCCCTCCGGCCGGACATCCTATGTGACGAAGGTATCCCGCCCGCGCCGCCCGGAGGTCCGTCGAACGGACGGCCGGGCGGCGCGGGCGGTTGTCAGGCGGGTACCGCCTCGGTGTAACGGCTGGAGCGTGCCTTGCGGCCGCGGTCAGCCCTGCTGGGCCGACTTGCGGCGGCGCAGCACCACGAGGGTGCCGACACCGGCGAGCAGCACGGCGCCGCCGGCCACGGCGATGGCGGTGGTGTCGTCACCGCCACCGGTCTGGGCCAGGGCCTTGTCCCCGTTGTCGGCGGCGGCCTTGGCCTTGGTGACGGCGGCCGGGGTGAGCGGCGGCGGGGTGAGGGTCGGGACGGCCACCGGGAAGTCGATCGGGCCGGCGGTGTCGCCGTTGCCGTCGGCCGGGGCCGGGGCGGAGGTCGACGCGGAGGCGGAGCCGGACGGCTCGCCCGTGGTCGGGGTGGTCGGGGTGGTCGGCGGGACCGACGGCGACGGTGTGGTCGGCTCGGCGCTCGGGGTGGCCGAGGTGGAGGGGGTGGCCGTGGCGGAGGTGGAGGCGGTCGGCGACGTGCTCGCGGTCGCCGAGTGGGAGGCCGTCGGCGAGGTGGAGGCGGTCGCCGAGTGGGAGGCCGTCGGCGAGGTACTCGCGGTCGGGCTGGGCTTGCCGGTGTGGCTCGGGCTGATGGTCGGGCTCGGCTTGCCGCCGCCGCCCGCCTTGATCACGAAGCCCGCGCCGCGGACGCCGTCGCAGCTGAGGTGGCCCCCGTCGACCGGCGCGTGGGTCTCGTCGTCGAGCTCGGCGGAGAACACCACCGGGACGACGCCGGCCCGGCCGAGCGGCGCCTCCGAGGTGAAGGAGACCCGGACCTTGATCGAGAAGCTCTTGCCGCGGTTCACGACGAGCAGGTCGTCGTCGGTGGGGTTGCCGTCCTGGCCGAGGGCACCGAGCAGGGTGAGGACGGACTTGTCCTTGTCCTCGCCGCCGTCGGCGGCGACCGAACCGGTCTGCCACTGGCCGCCGGGCAGCTGGTACTGGACCTTGAGGTCCTTCGCCTTGAGCGAGCCCGCCTTGTTCTTGAACTTGAGCAGCGGGAGGAAGAGGAAGTCGTGCTTCGTCGAGTTGTCGATCTTGAAGGTGAAGTCGCGGGCGTCGCCGCCGGCGATGAAGGTGCCGGGCACGCCGTTCACCGACAGGTCGAGGCTCTGGTGGGAGGCCTTGCCGGCCGCCTGGGCGGCGGCGGACGGGGAACCGGTGGTGCCGACGGCCATGGCGCCCTGGGCGCCGGACAGCACGAGCGAGGACGCGAGCGCGGCGACGCCGGCAAGGGCAAGACTGCGACGTATGGGCAAGGGAGACCTCACGGAAGAGTCCGGGCGAGGCCCGGGGCGCGGCGGGGCGGGCGGCCGTGGACGCCTCTGACCCCTCGCGAAGCTTGAAAGTCCGACGGAGATTACCGAAGGATCCGGCCACTCCGGAAGGCGGGTGTCACGCTGGGGACCGCTCACGGGACGGGAGTGCCCGAATCGCCCAATTCCGTCCTGCGGTAAGGCTTTTGCGCTTTGCAGAAAGATGACCGGAGAGTGACGGGTACACGCCCGGGGGACCGTATCGCACCGCCTCGCGTGGCGTGAAGCGATCGGTCGTGTGAACGTCCGGCGAATGCCCGGGTGAATGTCCTGTGAGGGTCGGTGCGAACGCCTTGCGCGCGCCGGTGCGAACGCCCTGCGGACGTCCACGTGAGCGCCGGCGTGCACATCCGTGCGAACGTCCGCGTGAACGTCCGCGTCAACGTCCGCGTGAGCGCCCGCCGGAACGGGTGCGCGGGCTCAGCCCGCGAAGAAGGACTTGGCCGCGATCAGCGCCCGCTCGTCGCGCAGCACGTCCCCGGGGCGGGTGCCGTTGCCGAGCAGCGCGCCGCCCCAGCGCATCCCCATGTACTCGGCCGTCAGCCGGAGCGTGCCGATCAGCGGTTCGGCCTTGTCGTCCTCGGTGGCGAGGGCGGTGACGCCCCAGATGGTGCCGCCGCGCATCCGGGCACGGAAGTCAGCCCCTGGCTGCCGGAGCCAGGACGACCAGTGGTCGAGGTAGAGCTTCGCGCTGGTCGGCAGCGAGTACCAGTACAGCGGTGCGACGAAGACCAGGTCGGTGGCCGCCAACGTGGCGTCCAGCAAGGTCCGTTCGTGGCCGACCGGCTCGGGGTGGCGGCCTCCCTCGACGTGCCGCAGGTCCTCGAAGGGCGGCAGCGGGTGCTCGCTCAGCCGCAGCCAGCGCTGCTCCGACCCGGCCGGCAGGCTCGCCTCGGCGGCCAGCCGGGCGAGTTGCTCGGAGTTGCCGCCGGCCCGCGCACTGGCGTTGAGGAACAGAAAGGTGCGCGGCGCCTCGGCGCCCGTCGGCTGGTCGGCCATCGGGACTCCCCCGGTCGGTGGTGCGGATGGAGGTGCGAGCACCCCCCGCCCCCCGGTTGTTCCACGTCCGGCGCCCGGGAGTTCGCCCGGGAGTTCGCTCAGGCGGGCAGGCCGGCCCGGCGCCGGGCGACGGCCGCGACCGCCGCCCAGTCCTTGTCCGCGTCACCGTGGGCCAGCGCGTCCAGGAAGGCGTCCCGCAGGATGCCGCCGAACGGGAGCGGGACGTTCCGCGCGGCCCCGGCCTCCAGGGCCAGGCCGACGTCCTTGAGGCCCAGCGGCAGCCTGAACCCGGCCGGCTCGTAGCGGCGTTCGGCCACCATCGCGCCGTAGCCGGAGTAGACCGGCCCCGGGAACAGCGTGCCGGTGAACATCTCGACCAGATCGGTCGGCCGGACGCCGTGGGCCTCGGCCAGGCTGCACGCCTCGGCCATCGACTCGATCGCGCAGGCCAGCAGGAAGTTGGTGCTGATCTTGGCGGTGTTGGCCTGTCGCGGGCTCGCACCGAAGTGCCAGGTGTGCTCCCCCATCGCGGCGAACAGCGGCTCCGCGCGGGCCAGCAGCTCCGGCGCGCCGGCGGTCAGGATGTTCAACCGGCCGGCCGCCGCGACCGGCGGACGGCCGAGGACCGGGGCGGCCAGGTAGCCGATGCCGTGCTCGGCGTGCAGTGCCTCGGCGCGCTCGGCGAGTCCGACGGAGATGCTGGCCATGTTGACGTGCAGGGTCGTCGCGGCGCCCGCGAGCAGGGCGGGGTCGAGCAGCAGCCGTTCGACCGCCTCGTCGTTGGCGAGCATGGAGACCACGGTGTCGGCGGCGTACACCTCGGCGAGCGTGCCCGCCGCCTCGGCGCCCTCGGCCACCAGGGCGGCCACCGGCTCGGGCGAGCGGTTCCAGACCCGGACGGCGTGGCCGGCCCGCAGCAGGCTGCCGGCCATGCCCCGCCCCATCGCACCCAGCCCCACGAAGCCGATCGTCGCCCCGGTCATCCCGCACTCCCGTCGCCGTCACCGTCACTGTCACCGCATCTGCGGATGACTGTACGTCAGGAGGCGGTGGCCTCCTGCGTACTGGACGGACTCACGCGCAGGCGCGCTCCGGCAGCCGGACGCGGCCGCGCTCCAGCTCGGTGACCACCCGGCGGCTCAGCAGCTCGTACTGGGCCTGGAGCCGGCCGGGGCGGGCCGGGCGGGCGACCGGACGGCCGGGGCCGACCAGTTCGTCCGGCCCGAACTGCTCGCGGGTGAGGTCGATCTCGATGCCGGTGGCGAAGCGGTTCCACCAGTGCAGATCCGTCCGGACCCCGCCGACGTGCACCTCGCCCATCATCAGCTCGCCGCCGAGCAGGTCGTGCACCACCATCGCCGTCACCCCGCACTGGCCGCGGGCGGGATTGTCGGGACGCCAGTGGGCCAGATCCTCGGGCGCACAGGTGTCGACACCCCAGGAGGAGCGGATCGCACGTTCGATGTCGTTGAGGGTCCACGCCGTCATACCGGGAAGCCTGCCATGCACCACTGACAGCGGCACCGGCTTTTCAGAGGGCCACCCCGTGTTCTGCGGAGACCTTCTCGATCTTCACCCGAACGAGCAGTTCCCCCGGCACGCCGTTCCGGGCCCCGTACTGCTCCGCGACGTCCTCCCCCATGTACCGGGCGGCGATCCGGGTGGCCCAGGCGCGCACCTCGGCCAGGTCCTCGCGCAGCCGGGCGGTGCCCTGCACGAGAACGTACGCGAAGGGCGGCCGGTCGTCGTCCACGCAGATCATCACCCGGCCGTCGCGGGCCAGGGTGCGGCCCTTGACGGTGCCCGCACCGGTGTTGAAGACGAGCTCGTCGCCGTCCAGCAGGAACCAGACCGGCGCGACGTGCGGACGGCCGTCGGCCCGGGTGGTGGCGAGCTTGGCGGTGCGGGTGCCCTCGGAGAGGAACGCCCGCCACTGGTCATCGGTCATCGTCGGCATACCGCCCATCCTGGCCGGTCGGCCCGCCCCGCGCATCAGGGGACGGGCAACCGGCCAGGGGATCACTTCGCCAGTGCGGCGACACCCGCCTGCGCGAACTGCTCATCCAGGTCGCCGCTCGGCGCGCCCGCGACACCGATCGCCGCGACCGGGGCGCCCTTGGACTGCACCGGGGCGCCGCCGGCCAGGAACAGCGTGCCCGGGATGTCCTTGAGGGTCGGGGCCTGGGCCAGTCGCTTGGTCAGCTCCGAGGTCGGCGCGTTCCAGGAGACCGCCGTGAACGCCTTGCGCTGCGCCGACTCCGGAGACTGCGGGCCGGCACCGTCGCCCTTGAGCAGCACCCGGGTGACACCGTCCCGGTCGACGACCGCGACCGAGACGTGCTGGCCGGCCTTGGCCGCCGCGTCCAGGGTGGCCTGGGCGGCGCGGGTCGCGGCGTCGATGGTCAGGCCGGTGCTCTGGGCGAGGTTCTTGTTCTGGGTGTCGACCTTCACCGCGGCCGGCGCGGCCGGGGTCCCGGAGGTCTCGGCGCTGGCCGAGACGGCGCCCACGGTGGCGGCGAGCGCGGCGGCGGCGAGGGTGCCGGTCAGCACCCGGGTGCGCACGGAGATCTTCTTCATGGTCCAGCTCCTCAGCGGATCGGCGAACGGGATCGGGGCCGCCGGGCGGCGGGGGGTCCGCCCGGCTCCACCCCGATCCTCCGGCCGGGGCGAGGCTCGCCACATCGACGCTCCGGCGCGACCGCGCGGGCATGATGGAGGACAACCCCGTCAACCGATCGGCTGATGCGGGACCGGGCCGACCGGGCCACCATCGAGAGATCGGTGCAGGTCGGTGCGCCGGGCGCACCGGGCGCACCGGGCACGCGGTCGAGGCGGCCGGTGCCCGTCCGGATGCCGACCGCCCACCGAGGCGCCCAGGTGCCGATCGCCCGTCCAGCCAGGAGCCACCCGTGCAGCAGCCCCGCCCCGCCGCCGGTCACGACGCCGGCGACCCGGACGCGGGCCGCCTGGCGGTGCTGCTCGACTCCGCCTTCCTGCTGCTGCTCGCCGCCTCGCTCAGCCGCTACCTCACCCACCATCCCGGCAACCCCCGGATCCCCTGGGTGATCGGGCTCAGCATCGCCCTCGCCCTCGCCCAGCCGGCCGGCTCCTGGCTCGCGCACTGCCACCCGCCACCGCCACCGCCACCAGCGCCAGCGCCAGCGCCAGCGCCCGGGGCTGAAGCTGCGCCCGGCAACCGGGTTCCGCGTCGGCGCCGGTGGCCGCTGGCCCTGGTGGTCGCGCTCTGGGTGGTGCTGGTGCTGCTCGCGCCGAGCTTCGCCTGGTGCGCCGTCCCGCTGGTCTACACCGCGCTGCGCACGCTCCCCGCGCGGGCGGCGATCCCGCTCGTGGCGGCCCTGACGCTGCTGGTGGTGATCGCCGAGCTCCGACTGGCCGGCGGGGCGGACGCCACTCTCGTCCTGCTGCCGTTCGCGGTGGCCGCGCTCGCCACCGGCGTGTTCCTCTTCATGGACCGGCAGGACGCCCGGCAGCGCGCCCTGATCACCGACCTGGTCCGCACCCGGCGCGAACTCGCCGCCACCGAACGGCGGGAGGGCACCCACGCGGAGCGCGAGCGGCTCGCCATGGAGATCCACGACACCCTGGCCCAGGGGCTGTCCAGCCAGCAGATGCTGTTGCAGGCCGCCGAGCGCACCTGGGACACCGAGCCGACGACCGCCCGCACCCACGTCCGGACCGCCGCCGAGGTGGCGGCCCGCAACCTGGCCGAGGCCCGCCGCTTCGTCCACGACCTCGCACCGGCCGAACTCGCCGACGGCCGTCCGCTCGACCAGGCGCTGCGCGCGCTCGCCGGACGGGAGGCCGCCGAGAGCGGTCTGCCGGTCCGCTTCCACCTGGACGGCACGCCCGTCCCGCTGCCCGCCGCCGCGCAGTCCGCGCTGCTGCGGATCGCCCAGGGCGCGCTGGCCAACGTCCGGGAGCACGCCGGTGCTTCGGCCGCGGCGATCACCCTGTCCTACCTCGGCGACCAGGCCGTCCTGGACGTCGCCGACGACGGGCGGGGCTTCGACCCGGGCGCGGTCGGGTCGGCCGGCGGCCGCGGGTACGGGCTGCCCGCGATGCGCGCCCGGCTGCGGCAGTTCGGTGGCACGCTGACCGTGGAGAGCACCCCCGGCGAGGGCACCGTCGTCTCCGCCGCGATCCCCCTGGAGCACCGATGAGCGAACGAACCGGACCCGCCCCCGTCCGGCTGCTGGTCTGCGACGACCACGCGGTGGTCCGGGCCGGCCTGCTGGCGCTGCTCGCCAGCGCGGGCGACATCGAGGTGGTCGGCGAGGCGAGCACCGGGGAGGAGGCGGTCGCGCTGGCCACCGGGCTGGCGCCGCAGGTGGTGCTGATGGACCTCCAACTCGGCGACGGCATCGACGGGGTGGAGGCCACCCGGCGGATCACCGCCGCGCCGGGCGGTCCGCACGTGCTCGTGCTCACCACCTACGACACCGACGCCGACATCACCCGGGCGATCGCCGCGGGCGCCACCGGCTACCTGCTGAAGGCCGAGCGGCCGGAGGAGTTGTTCGCCGCCGTGCACGCCGCCGCCCGGGGCCGTACGGTGCTCTCGCCGCCGGTCGCCTCCCGGGTGATGGCGCAGATGCGGGCGCCCGCACCGCAGCTCACCGAGCGCGAGCAGGACATCCTCGCGCAGCTGGGGCAGGGGCTGGGCAACCGGGAGATCGCCCGGGCACTGTTCATCAGCGAGGCCACCGTGAAGACCCATCTCGGCCGGATCTACGACAAGTTGGGGGTGGACACCCGGTCCGGCGCGGTGGCCGTGGCCAAGGAGCGCCGACTGCTGCGCTGACGGGCCCTCACGTACGGCCGGGCCGTCCCGCCGGTGAACTCACTCCGCATCAGCCTGCCATAGCACCACAGGACGCATCCGCTGCGCTCAGCGCTCGCGCGGTGTCACTGCGTGCTGCCATGATGCTCGGAATGTCGGATTCCAGCGCGGCCCGCCGCACGGCCTGCCGCCCGCACCGGAGCCCGTCGCGCGCCCGCCGAAGGGTCGCCGGGCGTCCTGCCGGGCCTCAACCCGCTGGTCCAGCGCCTGGCGGGACCTTACGGACCGACCGTCACGTTTGTGGATTTTTCGTGGATCCCACTATTGACAAACCAACCACGCGGTTTGTTACCGTGATACCAACGACGTCCCCGGGGGTGGGGGCTCGCCGGGGCCTGTGCGGACCGCTCTCGCCGGAGGGTGCTGCCAGGGGGGAACGGCGGGGCTGCCGGGGAGTCGGGGGGAGCGGCAGCGCGAAGCCGCGCGACGAGGCGGTGCGGAGCGAGTCCGGGGGGACTCGCTCCGCGCCTCCCCTGCGTCCACGAACCTCCGCCGCCCCCAGCGCCTTCCGGTTCTTCCGGCTCCCTGGTTCTTCCGCAGCCGGACAGAGCCTGGCTAGCCCATCGCGCTCCAGTACGGGCAGCACACGTTCGGCAGCGGTGCCGGGCCGCGACCGCCGGCGCCCTGCAGTGACGGCAGCCGCTCCGAGCGGGCCACGCCGGGCGAGCTCGCGGTCAGTCCAGCCTCGCCCAACTCACCGAATGTCAGAGCCAGTCGATAACCGTCCAGAGTGGCGGCGGCGACTCCGGGGCGGCTCCGGCCGGCGTTCAGCGAAGTGATCGTCCAGCCTCGCCGCCGCCAGTGCCGCTCGACCGCGTCCACCAGTGCCGCCCGCCGGACCGCCGAGACGATGGTGAGGATGTCCCGCCCCCGGGTGACGTACCAGCGCAGGTCCGGGTCCCGCCCCGGCAACGGCAGCCGCGCGCCCGCTCTGGGCGCCGCCCCCTGCCAGACCGGCGCCGGCCGGACAGCGTCCAGGGTGTCCTGCAGCAGTGTCTCGCAGCGCTCGGCCGCTTCGAGCTGATCGACCGCCGGCGTCGGGCCGAGCCACCGGGCGGGCGGCACGACCGGCACACCGCCTCGGCTTCCACTCGGGAATCCGACATTCAGTTCGGCACCACCTGGCTGCACTGGTCCCCTCCACGCTCCTCCCGGCGTTCAGACCGGGCCGGGATTCCGTCACTGCTTGGACGGTGGACGTGGACGGACAGTTCCGCCTCTTACCGTTCCCACACCCTCTTCCGCACCCCTCTCGCACGCCCCTTTCGCACACCCCTCCCGAGCCCCCGCATCCCCCGCCTCCCCCGCATCCCGCAGTTCGCTCAGGCGCCGGACCTCGGTGGTGAGTTCGTCGATGCGCCGGTTCAGGGCCTGGATGCAGACCAGGGCGATGCCGTTGGCGTCGACGACGGGGATCACGCGGGTGTTCTCATGGTGGAAGTCGAAGGAGGCGTGCCAGTCCTGGGCCATCGGTCCGATGTGCCGCACCTGCTCGGGCTCCCACAGGTAGCGCCAGGTGCTGATGGGCAGGGCGACGACCGTCTCCAGTACCTGATGGCCGTTGACCGCCCCGGCCGGGGCGACCGCGGCGGTGTCAGCGGTCTCGGTGCGATCCGGGGCGGTCCGAGCCGCCTTCCCGGAGCGTCGGAACAGACCCATGCTCAGCGGCTCCAGTCGATCGGGACGCCCATCCCACCCGAGCGCCCCGCCCGCCCACGTCCGACAATCGGGACATAGGGGACCCCGCCGCCACGCTTCCCCCCATCGAGTGAAGCCCCCGCCCGGACCCGCATTCGACCGCCGCACCACCTGTACGAGCCGCCGTCCGGTCCGTCGAGAGCCGATCATCGCGAAGCCCAGGGCGAGTTGGCAGGAGCAACTGGCGATGGACCTCGGATTCGGAGTCCGGGGACGGATGTTAACGGCGGGTTTCCGACGGGAACTATGCTCACGGTCGGAAGTACGGGGGGCCTTGAGGTAAACGACGGGCCTCCCGTGCGCCCATGGCGGGTCAAGTCGCTTTTCGGGAGCTCTCATTGGGTCACGGTGCGTACCGACGGGGCGGCGATCGCTACTCGGAGTCGTCGGGCGAACGGCTTACCCCGAGGGATCCCCTGTCCCGCCTCACCAAGGCCATCGTGATCATGGTGACCCTCGGGTTCTTCACCGCCTCGGTCGTGGCCACCATCCGCAACCGCGACGGCCTCTCGTACCAACTGGCCGCCGTCATGGTCCTCTTGATTCTGCTCGGCTTCCAGATCCTGCACGCCGGCCCATGGCGCCACAGGCGGCCGTGGTGGCCGTGGAGCCTGCTCGCTCACGGAGTGATCACCTACCTGCCGTTCCTGGTCTTCGACGGAGCGTGGGTCGGCATCCCCGGGTCGTTCGCCGGATCGATGCTGCTGACCGTCGCCGCACCCAGGTCCTGGATCCTCTTCACCCTGCTGGTGGCGGGCCAGTACCCGATCTACGCGGCGCTGGGCGACAACGCCGGGCAGTGCCTCAACGCGAGCGTCTCCACGGCAGCGGGCGGAATCGTCGTCTACGGCGTGGCCCGACTGGCCGACATGACCGCGGAGTTGCGGGCGGCCCGCACCGAGCTGGCGGAGCGCGCCGTGGACCAGGAGAGGCTGCGCTTCTCGCGGGACCTGCACGACCTGCTCGGCTACAGCCTCTCCGTAGCAGCGCTGAAGTGCCAGATCGCCGAGCGGACCGTACTGGAGGACCCGCGGCGCGCCCGGGCGGAGATCTCCGAGGTGCTGGCGATGGTGAGGCAGGCGATGTCCGACACCCGTTGGATCTCCAGCGGCGATCTCCAGATGTCGTTGGCGCGGGAAACCCGCTTCGCCGCCTCGGCGTTGCGGGCGGCCGGCATCAGCGTGGAGGTCGACCTGGCCTACGGCGCCCTGCCGCCCGAGCACGACGCCGTACTGGCGACGGTGGCGCGGGAGGCCGTCACCAACATGCTGCGGCACAGCGTGGCACGGCGCTGCGAGATCCGGGCCGTCAGGGGCGAACTCGGCGATGTGAGCCTGGTGGTGTCCAACGACGGCGTCCTGGCGGAGGGCGTCTCGGCGGAGCCGGGCGGCGGCCAGGGCATCGACAACCTCACGGAGCGGTTGCTCGCCGTCGGGGGACGGCTGACCGCGGAGGAGGGCGAGACCGGCTGGTTCCACCTCTCGGCGGTCATCGCGGCCCCGCAGAGCAGGACGACGTCCAGGGCCGGCTGACCGTGCGGTCGTGGCCGCGCGGCGCCCGGCGGCGACGGCCACGACCGCACGGCGCCCGCTACTCCCGGAGTCCCATGGCCTCGACCGGCTCCCTGCGCAGCGCCAGCCGGGTGGTCAGCAGTACGGTGCCCAGACCCAACAGAGCCGCCCCGCCCAGCACCGCGGCCGCCCAGGCCGCGGATACGGACGGCCAGGCCGAGCCGGTGAGCGCGAGACTGACGGGCACCAGGACGGCGGCGGTGACCGCGGCGCCGAGGGCGAGGGCCACGCCGACCGTGATGCCCCCCTCCCAGGCCATCATGCGCAGGATCTGACGGCGGGTGGTACCCACCAGACGCAGCAGGGCGAACTCGCGCAACCGCTCGGTCGTGGCCATCATCAGGGTGTTGACGACGGCGATGGCCGTGAAGAGGCTGATCATGCCGAGGAGCAGCCGGCCGACGGCCGTGGCCGACTCCTGCCGGTGCCTGCGGGCGTCGTCGTACGCGGCCCGGTCGCTCGTACGGGCCATGGGGTAGGCGGCGGTGAGGCTTTGGAGCTCCCGGCCGACCTGCTGGGGGTCGGCGTCGGGGGCGGAGCGGACCAGGACCGTCGGCGCGAGGGGGTCCGGCGTGTGCGCGGCGGCGAACTCGGTGGGCATGAGGGCGTCGGCGAACCCCAGGTCGCGGTCGTAGACGGCGACCACCGTGGCGGTGCTCTCGCTGCCGTCCGTCCAGCCGATCCGGAGCTTGGCGCCGACGCCCGCGCCGAGTCCGGAGGCGGAGCGCTGCCCCAGCGCGACGCCGTCCCCGCGCAGTTGGTCCAGCGAGCCCGCGGTGACCCCGGGATCGAGCAGCTCGGACAGCTCGGTGGAATCGACCACCCGGGCACTGACGCCCCGCGAGCCGGCGGTGCCGGGCGATGCGTTGGACACCATGGTCATGGCGGGTACGACCCCGCTGACCGCTTTGACGCCGGGCAGTCGGCGGGCCGCGGCGACGAAGTCCGGGGGGAGCCCGACACCGTCGGCCTGGACCACGTGGTCGGCCCTCAGCCTTCGGCCGTCCTCGACCCCGGCGGCCTGGGCCTTGACGCCGGGGACGAACAGCACCGTGCTGGTGAAGGCCACCGCCAGCACCAGCGGGGTGACGGCGGCGGCGAAGCGGCGGGGCTGGGCGCGCAGGGCCGCGGACGCGAGGAACCCCGCCACGGGGAAGAGCCTGCCCACTGGTCCACCGATCACCACACTGGCGACCCGCCCGATCACCGGTCCGAGCAGCGCCACCCCCAGGAGGAGCAGCAGGACCATGCTCTCGGCCGTGCCCGCCCCGCTCCGGCTGCCCGTGGAGGACGCCAGCACCACGGCGCACACGGCGAGCGTCCCGGCCCCGAGCACCGCCCGCACCCAGCCGATCCGCGGCGCGGGCGCGGCGGACTCGCGCAGGGCCTGGGTCGGTTCGACCCGGGACGCCCGGCGCGCCGATGCCCACACGGCGAGTTGCGCGGTGACGACGACCCCGCCGACGACGGTCAGCAGTGCGGTGGGCCCGACGTGGAGCGGGACGTCGGAGCGGACCACACCGCGGTCGACGAGTACGCCGCGGAGCAGCGACGCGACGCCGACCCCGACCGGGCATCCGACCAGCGCGGCGCCGAGGGTCAGGACCAGCGTCTCCATCGCGATCATCCGCCGCACCTGTCCCGACGTGGCGCCCACCGCCCGCAACAGGGCCATCTCCCGCAGGCGTTGCTGGACGGTGAGCGCGAGCGCTCCCGCCACCACGAACACCGAGATGAACAGGGACAGGATGCCGACGGTCCCGGCGAGCGAGGCCAGGCCGTCCCCGGGCCCGGGTGTGCCCGAGAACTCCCGCTCGCCCCGCTGGTCGCCGGTGCTCACCTCGGGCCCGGACCAGAGCTCCGTCCCGGTGGCCGGGAAGGCCGTGGCGAGGACCTGTTCGACCTGCGCGGCCAGCGCCTGCGGATCGGCTCCGTCCCGTGACGTGATGCCGATCGCGTCCGCGCCCTTGGTGGTGCCCGCGAGCCGGGCCGCCTGGTCGGGGCTGAAGAAGAGGGCGGCCTGGCGGGCCAACTCCCTTGGGGGTGCGGCCAGTCCGGACACCGTGTAGGCACGGGGGGCGGTGGTGGTGGCCAGCCGCACGGTGTCGCCGGGCCGGAGCCCGCCGCGTGCGGCCGTCGCCTCGTCGAGGACCACCTCGTCGGGGCCGGTCGGCGGGTGGCCGGAGGCCAGGTGGAAGGGGGCGAGGACGGCGCTGGTCCAGGAGTGCCCGAGGGACGCGCCGCCCTGCGGGCCGGAGAGGAGCTGCCCCGATCCGGTGATCACGGCGGCGGGGAAGGAGACCTCCGGGGCGACGGTCCCGGCGCCGGGCAGTGCGGCCAGCTTTCCGATCAGCGGGTCGACGTCGGCCATCCGGGTCGAGCCGCTGATCACGACCGGGGCCGCCGCGTAGCGTTCGGTGGGGGTGCCCGCACGCAGGGCGGACTCCAGCAGGACACCGCACGCGGCGGTCAGGACGAGGGCGAACGACAGTGCGGTGAAAGCACCGGCGAAGCCCGCCTTGCGGGCGCGCACCGTCTGCCAGGCCAGTAGGAGCATGCCGTTCAGCGCCTTCCCAGGTGGGTCATCCGGTCCGCGACCTGCTCGGGCGAGGGGCTGGCGAGTGCCTCGACGAAGGAGCCGTCCGCCAGGAAGAACACCTGGTCCGCGTGGGAGGCGGCGACCGGGTCGTGCGTCACCATGATCACGGTCTGCCCCAGTCCGTCGACGACGTGCCGCAGCAGCCGCAGGACCTCCGTACCGGTGGTGCTGTCCAGGGCGCCCGTGGGCTCGTCCGCGAAGACGACCTCGGGTCGCGTCACCAGGGCCCGGGCGATCGCCACCCGCTGCTGCTGACCGCCCGACAGCTGGGTGGGCAGGTGCCGCACCCGGTCGGCGAGGCCGGTTCGGTCGAGGATCTCCCCCAGCCAGGCCCGGTCCGCCCGGCGCCGGGCCAGTCGCAGCGGCAGCGTGACGTTCTGCTCGACCGTCAGGGAGGGCAGGAGGTTGAAGGACTGGAAGACGAAGCCGATCCGCTGCCGGCGCAGGACGGTCAGCTCGGTGTCGCCGAGCGCCCCCAGCTCCACGCCGGCCAGCCGGACCTGACCGGAGGTCGGACGGTCGAGCCCGGCGGCGCAGTGCAGGAACGTGCTCTTCCCGGACCCCGAGGGCCCCATCACCGCGGTGAACCCGCCCCGCCGGAACTCCATCGACACCTCGCGCAGGGCGTGCACGGCCCCCGCCCCGCGCCCGTACACCTTGCTCACCCCGTCGAGCCGCACCGCCAGGTCCGGCTCCGAAGCGGAATGGGCCTGTTCCGGATCGCTGGAATCCGCAGTCCGAGAGAAAACGGGAATCCCCTCCTCGATGTGGCGCCCTGCCCTCATTTACCGCGAGCTTAGCCAGATCCACATTGCCCGCCCGGACCTCCGACGGCGTCCGGACAGCGCTCGGGCGGCGGCCCCGGAGGCTCCGCCCCAGGTCAACTGGGCACCAGGTCTGCTGGGCTGCCCGCCCGGGAGGGCCTGGACGTGGACAACCCATGGACACATCCATGCGAATCGCATGGGGCATTCCATGGAATACCTCGCGACCAAAAGGCCACCCGAATATCGGGATCACACGTGTGCGAAATAATCAAACGCCGGCCTTCGAAATTTTACGAAGAAAATTTCCGGTCCGGCTTTCCGGACTTCCGGACTTCCGGACTTCCGATGGTTCGACCCCTGCACCTGGACCACTGGCAGCGACCCGCCGGGGCCGGGGCCCTATGAGGGGCGAGGGCCGGCGGAGAGCCAGCCCATCTCCTCGGCGATCCGAATGGCGTCCACCCGGCTGCGCCCCCCGGCCTTGGTCACCGCGGCGGCCAGGTGGTTGCGGGCGGTTCCCGCCGAAATGAACAGCCGGGCGGCGATCTCCGTCACGGAGGCACCTTCCGCGGCCAGGCGCAGGGTGTCCAACTCCCTGGGCGTCAGCGGGTTCTCGCGCGCCCCCAGGGCGGCGAAGGCCAGCTCCGGGTCGATGGCGCGCTCGCCGGCGGCCACCTTCCTGATCGCCGCGGCCAGTTCCTGGGCCGGGGCGTCCTTGCCGAGGAACCCGAGCACGTGAACGGACATCGCACTGCGCAGATGCGCGGGTCTCGCCAGCCCGGTCAGGATGAGCGTCCCGCACGTCGGGAGCTTGTCGTGCAACTCGGCCGCGGCCCGGAGCCCGTCCAGACCGGGCATGTCGATGTCGAGCACCGCCACGTCCGGCCGGACCCGCAGCGCCGTCGGCACCACCAGGTCACCGCGTTCGACGTCCGCGACGACCTCCAGATCGTCCTCGTACGCGAGGAGTGCCATCAGCGCGCTGCGCACCATGGTCATGTCCTCGGCTAACAGAACCCTGATCATCTGCGTCCTCCCCTGGCAGGCAACCGCCGCCCGCGCGGCTCCATGAGACAACAGGGCTGCGGGCAGCCCGTATCCGATTGATCCACCATGCGTTACCGCGAGCGACGGAAACAACAGTGCGAACCCGATCGAACTACGGCCGCCCCTCCGCGAACACGGATCCGGCACGGCGGACCCGAAGTGGTCCGGACAACAGAAGAGCCGCAGGTCAGATGACCTGCGGCTCTCGGTATGGAGCGGGCGACGAGAATCGAACTCGCGCTCTAAGCTTGGGAATCTTTGGGCCTTTGGGCCAGAAACAGCCTCTGGACTGCGGCGATACCAGATTCGATCGAGTCCTCAGGCGGTCATCCTCGGCCGCTTCTAACCGTCGTTCACCGCCCGTTCTGGCACGGATCTGGCACGGCCCCAGGCACTGCTTCGCAGACTGGCGCACGACTGGCGTCGCGCCACCGTCAGCCCCCCACGCCAGGGCATCTCGCATGCATGACTTGACGGCGCATCCATCCTCGATGCCCTCTGTTTGCCGTTGGAGTCTGACAACGACGGCCCGGACAATTGGGCCGGGGAGTCCACTCCTCCGGCGCGAAGAGGGCCGCCTCCGCGACGTCGCAGGTGCGCGCTTGGCAGGCGCAGGCGGATGCCAGCGTTGCCTGACGACGGGAGACGATCGCAGGTAGCCGTGATCCAATACGTCTCGCAACGCATCCTCCTGCCGACGCAGAACGATACGGCCGTCTCCGTCGCTGCACATCAGCAAGGCCGTCCCAGGATCAGCCCGGCCTCAGCAAGCACACCGATCGGGATCTCCACGGTCCCATCGTCCCGTAGCACCGTCTCAGTAGGTTCCCTGATCACTCAATCACTCTGCCACCGACCCAGGCCTCGCCGTTGCCTTGGCAGCGCTGACTCATCCCCCGGACTCGACCGCCCCGGCAGTCCCGTCGCCTTCAGGCTCGATCTCGTCGAGGATGAGTGGAACAACCTCGCCCGCGAGGTGAGCGACGATCCGCTGGCGTGACTGCTCGGGGGGTATCAGGCTCGGCGTGGGCATGTGATGCGGGTGCGACCACCATCGCCCAGGGTGAAGCTCATCCCACGGGGGTCGCTTACCGGTCCGTCGGCGGTCGGCTCCGGGATCATGGTTCCCGAATCCATCGACGACGCTATTCCAGACCGGCCTGGCATCCATGATCATGACCCGCTCGGCAAGGGACACAAACGCCTCGATGGCAACCAGGTAGCGGACTTTGAAGTCGGCCACGTCCAGGTCTTCCACCTGTTCGATGGACATCCTGTGCTCGCCAAGCCGGTCCCACAATGGGCAGCTGACCTTCGACGGGTCCACGTTGCCCTTCCGCGTGCCCTCGGGGCGTGCTTGACCGACGTAGATCGGCGTTTCGGTACCGCTGATCGCTTGATACAGCGGGTGGGAGCCGGTGTAGTAGAGCGCATAGACGCCAGCCCCCATCATGATCTTGATGGAATCAAGCGGCTCCGGGTCATGCTTCAGCAGCTCTCTCTCAACGCTACGGCCGAGGTTCTCCAGATCAAGCGGGTTGTACGGCTTTGGCGTCAGAGCGTGAGCCCGCCAGTTTCTCGGCTTGCGGGGCTTGCTTGGCCAGCGCTCCGGCGGGGTCGTCATTGGGTCTCCTACTACAGTCCACGCTCCAGCAACGAAGCTGGAAGCGCCCGGCTACTCCTGCTCCGACGCGCTCGGCTCCGCTTCGTCGACAGGCACGTCGCTGGCAGGCGCCGCTTCGGGCTCGGCGTCGATGGCCTGGCCGGCGCGGTAGTACCGCCACGCGCTCTTGTAGTGCGACGGGCTGTCGTCGTACATGATCACGTAGCCCATGAGCGCGGCGATCTGCCACCTGTCGGGTATCTCAGCGGAGATCAACCGAAAGACCTCATCGGCCGTCGTCGGCCCAACCTGAACCTGAACCAACCGCCTCTTGAACTCGACCGACTTCCCATACCTGAAGTTGTACGGGAGGCCCGCCTTCACCTTCTCCAGCAGGTCTTGCAGCGTGAATTCGCCGGCCTCCAGACCCTCAACTGGTCGACCAAGGTCGATGGGGAACATCACGTCGAAGTGGTTCTGCTTCAGGATGGTGCTGTCTCGCTGGCGGCCGGGGTCCTTGTTGCCGAAGCCGTTGTTGTTCCAAGGGATGTTGCCCATCTCCTTGTGGTGGCTGATCAGCAGCTGTTCCGGGGCGAGCGCGGAGAAGTCCTCTGCCACGTAGAGGCAGGAGAAGGTCATCTCCTCCAGTGCGATCCGGCGACGGCCGGAGATCTTGCGAAGGTGGTTGCGCAGTCGAGCCGGGAGCGACTTGTCGGCCTTGCCGACGTAGACGAACTCGCCATCCAGATAGAGCTGGTAGACGCCGGCCCGCTCCTTGAGCTCCTTGATGCTGTCCTCGTGTAGCGGCGCCCGATCCAGGTCTGCCAGCGCGGCCGCGAGCTGGTCGCCAAGAGCCTTGGTGATGCTCAGCGTGAAGTCCTTGTGGTACTGCGTCCCGTCGTCGGCCCCCACCACCGCCGCCATCAGCCCTGCTCCCTAGGTAGACGTGATCTAGGAAACCCTATCGGCGTGCGCCACCTGCGGACGAACTTCCGCATCAAATCGCTTGAAGATCGACAACTCCGCGGTATGCTTTGACTATGGCTGAGCTGCATGAAGAATCGAAGAAAGATCGCACCGGCGTCGAACTGTTCGCCGGTGCCGGCGGCCTGGCCATGGCCGTACACCGCGCGGGGTTTCGACCACTGCTGTTCAACGAGTTCGCCAAGCGTGCTTGCGAGACCCTGGAGGCCAACGGGGCGAAGTGGCTTCCGGATGGCGAGAAGCCGACACAAGCCCCCAAGGCAGGCAAAAAGGTCCCCCTCGTGGCTGGCGACGTCCAAGAGCTGGACATGAACTACCTGAAGGGTCAGGTAGACGTCCTCGCTGGTGGACCGCCTTGCCAGCCCTTCAGCCTCGGCGGCGTCGCCAAGGGCGACGAAGACAAGCGGAACATGTTCCCGCAGATGTTCAGGGCCGTCCGCGAGATCCAGCCGAAGGCTGTGATCTGCGAGAACGTTCGCGGGCTGCTCAGGCCCTCGTTCAGTGACTACTTCCAGTACATCCTGCGCGAATTGGAGCTGCCCTTCGAGGAGCGCGCCAAGGGCGTGGACTGGAGGAAGCACGACGAGACCCTGCTCGAGCGGCTTCAGCAGGAGCCTGAGGACATCACGAAGCGGTACCAGGTCGTAATGACGCCCGTGAACGCGGCGGACTACGGCGTCCCGCAGATCCGGAACCGTGTCATCATCGTCGCCTTCCGCCGCGACCTGAATGTCGACATCGAGCTGTTCAAGGAGCTCGTGAAGCCGACGCACTCCGAGATTGCGCTGACCCGGTCCATGATGAACGGTGGCAGCTACTGGGAGCGGCACGCGGACGTTGAGCCACACGTCCGCGAGTGGGTGAAGAAGCGCCTGCCGAAGGTCGCGCCCAAGGATGACGGGCTGCTGCCTTGGTACACGCTGCGAGACGCGATCAAGGGCATCGGTGATGCTAAGCCGTTGCCGAAGATCACCGATGACATGCTGGATCGCACCGAGCACTACATCGAGGGCTTCACGGACCACATCGGGTGGCCGGGCGCGCGCATCTACGACGGCCACACGCCCAACGAGTTGGACCGGCCGGCCAAGACCGTGAAGGCCGGTGTCCATGGAGTACCGGGTGGCGAGTCCGTCATGCTCACCGACGAACTAATGCCCGACGGTGTGACCTACAAGCACCGCTACATGACGGTCCGCGAGACGGCCCGCGTAATGACGTTCCCGGACAATTGGGAACTCAAGGGCCCGCGTGGCGAGAAGATGCGCCAGCTCGGGAACGCCGTGCCTGTCGTCCTTGGAGAGGTTTTCGCGAAGGCCGTCGCCGCCGTCCTGGATGAGGCGGAGGAGCGCCCGAAGTGACCAGGCCAGCCAGCGTGACGCAAGGCCGCTGGAAGCACGACCCGCCACCGGACCGTGCATGGAAGGGGCGGCCACATCGGAGCCGTGAAGCTCTGGCGGCGGAACAGGATCGAGCAGCGGGAGGTCGCCATCGGCGCTCGGTCGATCTTGGCGATGGCCGATTCGCGCGCGCTTCCGTGGAATTGAAGGTGTTGCCGGATACGCGGCGCATTCGCGCGTATCTGCGCTGGTCGGACGCGGGGAAGTCCCCGGCTCGCTACCTGGGGGAAGTTGAGCACGACACCCGTGCGGCGAACCTCACTGAGGGCTGGAACCTGGCCTGGCAGAAGGGGCTCCTGACCGAGGAGCCTCCCGCAGAGGGTTCCTGGGCCTCGTCAGCCGCTGTTCGGGCCTCGATGCAGGGCAACCGAAACAAGGACACGAAGCCCGAGCTTCGGCTGCGGTCGCTGCTGCACAGGCAGGGGCTCCGTTACCGCGTCGCTGCCAGGCCCCTCCCCGAGCTGCGACGTACCGCCGACATCGTCTTCCCGAAGCTGAAGGTGGCCGTTTTCGTCGACGGCTGCTACTGGCACGGCTGTCCCGAGCATCTGCGAGCTTCCAGCAAAAACGTCGAGTTCTGGCGCGCGAAGATTGAAGGCAACCAGGCACGGGACGCGGAGACAGACGGTCTTCTGCGCCAGGCTGGGTGGACCGTAATCCGGGTCTGGGAACATGAGGATCCAGCCGAGGCTGCCAGCCGAATCGCTGGCGTCGTTCGAGGCTCAGCATCGCGCGAGTAGGCGCCTCGGTGTCAGCTGGTTCGGAACCCAACCTAGGCCCAATGCCGGTGACTTTAGGTTGCTCCTGGCTGGGTGATGGTGACTGTCGCCGGTTCTGGTTGCGGCCAGTTGCGGTGTTGGGAGCGTTTGAGGGGCCAGTTGGACATCTTGCGTTTGATGACGCGGGGGCAGGTCCGCCTGCGGCGTTCGGG